>NZ_BBWM01000042.1:0-40987 GCF_001463805.1 Aureimonas sp. D3
GCGCGCACCGTCTGCGAACGCGAGGCGGAGCGCGCGCGCTGTGGCCTGCATGTGCGCCTTCTCAACGACATGGCGCCGAGCGCCTTCCCCGAGGCGATGCTGGCGCTGGCCGAAGCGGCCTGCACCAAGGCGGGCCTTGCGAACCGCCGCATCGTGTCCGGCGCGTTTCACGATGCGCTATTTCTGGCCCGCAAGGCCCCCGCGCTCATGCTTTTCACCCCCTGCCGGGACGGGATCAGCCACAACGAGGCCGAACATGTCGAGCCGCGCTTCTGCGTGTCGGGCGCGACGGCCCTGCTCGAAACGACGCTCGCGGTTCTCTGCTCGCTGGAGGGCTGAGCGTTTACCGTGTCAGGGCCAGCGGTTTGGTGATCGAACTCGTGATCTGGCTGACGGCGTTGTCGATCTCTTCCGGGCTCGACGCGTCGTAATAGTCATTTGGAGTGCTGACGCAGGCCGCCATGTTTTTTTCTATGACCTTCAGAAGAAAGGTCTGAAGCCCAATGAACTTCACGTTCGTCTGCCCTTTGGGGATCAGATACTTTGTATTAAGGGCTATAAATTGCGCACCCTTATCTTTGAGCGGTTTACACATTTGGGGATCGAAGGACTGAATCCGCCCTCCGAAATCCTCTGAGTAAGGGTCGAAATAGACGAAATTCGGATCCGTGTAATCATGTGTGTCGCCGGGATATTGCATCTGAGTGTCCTCTGTCCCGTCCGTCATGAGAACCACGATGGCCTTCGCCTTATCCTGTGTCATTCCATCGCCAGGGGGCTGAATCGCACTGTTTAGCTTTCGGAAGGCCACGTGAGCGTTCGTACCCCCCTGACTCGAGGCAGGTTCCAGCGTTGCGATGGCGGTGGCGGCTATCGTTGGGTTGTTCGTCAGACCGGTCAACACGTTGAATGAGGAGTTAAACGTGTAAAGTGCGACTCTGTACCGCTTGTCGCTTCGGGTCAGGAGCGTTGTTGCAAGCCTTTGAACGGCATCGCGCACGACGTCGATCCGCATTCGCGCGCCGTTCTGATGCGCGAGTTCATAAGTCGTTACGGACGGGTATCGCCGGTCGTTGCTCATAAGATCGGGCTGCATGATATGACAGGCGATGGCGCACCCGTTCTGCCATACGCCTGATCCGCCGCTCCAGAAGCGACGTACCGGCATATTCGTGATAATGTCCTGATCCCGCTCCGTCGCGCCGATGGCCATGGACTCCGACACGTCTATGAGGACATGAACATCGACATAAGGCGACAGCGTCACCGAGGCCCCTGAATTGCCCGCGATCTGAAAGGTCTTGACCCCAAACAGCTGCGCGAAAGCGGTGGGCACGCCGGCCGCGTACCCGGTTTGCGAGGTGATGGTCGATCCGTCGACCGTGACCTTCACGTTCACCGCGCTGAGATCGGTGTCCATGAGCCGCTGCGACTGCGCGGCCATATAAGCTTTGCCCTCTGCCTCTCCCTGCTGGATCGCGCTGGACTGGGAGGTCTGGCCGTCGTTCAGCAGATCGACCGTACGCTTTACGGACGCGAGAGCCGCGCTGTCGATCGCCAGTTCCAGCCGGCGCTTGACCAGAAGCGACTTGGCATAGTCCGTCGCCAGCCCGACAAAGCCCAGAAGCGGGATCAGGGCCAGCGCGAAGACGATCGCCATGCTGCCTTTGCGATTGCGACGCAGTTCTATGAGGCATCCGCGCTTCATGATGCGATCCCCGGACAAAGTCTGACTTGTGGCGTGGCGGCGGCGAGCCCGGTCAAGGCGGTTCGATCGGCGTTGCGCGGCAGGAACCAGCTCGACTCCGTCATCTGCCCGGACAAAGACGAGGCCAGACCAGCCAGGAGATCGGACGTGCCGATGAGATAGGGAAGGTAGGAAAGCGATGCGCGAACGGAGATCACGCTGCCCTGCCCGTATAATTCGGCGGGAATGACGTCCTGCGTCGGCAGAATGGGATTTCCGGAGGGGATCGTTCCGCAGGAGACTGGATTCTGGCCGACGCTCCAGGCGATCTGGGCGTCGTAGACACAGTTGGATTGGCAATCGGGCACGCGCTTGGCGAAAACGATGCTGGTGATTGTCACGTTCAGAACATCGCTCCAACGCTGGGCCTTGAGATGGGCGGCGACACGTTGGGCTTCCGGCGCGATCAGCGGCGATGCGCTCCAGATGCGCTGGACATCCGTCACGTCGGTTGTCGCCGGTAGCTGGGACGACATTTGCCCGACCATGCTGACGACCTGCACGACCTGATTGTTGGTCTGGATATATTTGCTGATCTCGAAGGTTCCCACGATCAGGATCAGGAGGATCGGCAGAATGAACGCGAACTCGATGGCGATGACGCCCTCTTCGCGCGTGGCAAGCTGGCGGGGCGTCATTTGCAGGGCCCCGTCCGCTTGGCCTGCACCGGCTCGATGCGCATGACGGCGAAGGACTGCAGCATCGTGACCTTTTGCCCGTTGTAGAGAGTGAACATCGAGGCAGGTAGAAGCCCCCCGGTGATCGGGGGCTGGGGGTAGGAGATGCGCAGGAACATGTATTCGCCCGACGAGCCCAGGCAGAACGTATCGGCCGAGCGCGAGCCAATGGGTGTGTTGGCCCATGTGCCGCTGTCGAAGGACGAACCGGCATTGGGCAGGAGGCCGGAATCCACGATCACTTTGGAACAGTCCAGAAGCGAGCCGAGTGCAGGGCAAAGACGATTGGTCTTGAACTTGTCGACCGTATCGTCCTGGGCGCGTTGTGCAACGCCGACTTGAATGGACCGGGAGGCCACCACCGTTGCATCGTCCAGACTGTGCTGGAGATAAAGCATATAGCCGATTTCGAACTGACCCAGCATCAGAACACAGAAGATCGAACCGAGGAGGGCGAACTCGATCGCCGCGCTCCCGGCCACGCCAGCTGCAAAGGTCGAAAACCTCGAAAACACTGGCATCCTTATGAGTGAAGCGGAACGAGCACTTGCTTCACTTATGCGCCTCTGTTCTTAACGAGGCGTCTCGCTCAAAGCGCGACTTGCACCGAATAGAGGTTAAAAGTATTTTTGCTTACTTCCTTACGTTCCTGGAATCTTCAATTCGGGGTTGCGCCAGGGCTGCGTGAAGGGACGGGGATGTTGTCACCTTATGGCCTTCCCTTGGCGCAGTCGCACCGCCCCAATCCGGGCAAGAGCCGTGCGCGCCTTGCGAGCGGATGAGATGCACTGCGTCCCATCGGGACCGCTCCGACGAGAGGGCCGGTGCGGTCAGGCGTTGCCCGTGGCGGAATGCGGGCGGGACCGGGCTTCGACCAATGCCAGATGCCGCCGCAGGCTGGCGTTCAGCGGATCGAGGCTCTCTTGTGATCGCCAACACAGGAGCAGCTTGCGCGTTGCCCAAGCGTCCGTCAGCCGTAGGCAGGAAAGCGGCATGGAGCGCCGCGCGCGCTGAGCGCTGAATTGCGGGATGATCCCGACGCCCGCGCCATCGGCTACCATGCGGCAGAGGCTCTCGAAGCTGCGCAGCCGGATGCGCGGGCGAATTCGATATCCCAGCCGCTCGCCCTGTTCTTCGATCTGGCCTTGCAGCGCGCCGTCGAAGCCGATCATCGGCTCGCCCGCCACATCCGCGAAGGCGACGCGCCGCTCCCGCGCGAGCCGATGGTTCGTCGCCGTCACGAGCACGAGACGATCGACCGCGAAGGGCGACGTCGACAGCGCGCTCGTGTCGGCGGCGTCTGAGACGATGCCGAGATCACACAATCCGTTTGCGAGCGCCTTGACGATGTCCGGGCTGGGCCGCTCGGCAAGCTCTATGTCCGCGCCGGGATGGAGCGCCAGAAACGGCCCGAGGCGCGCCGGCAGGCAGCCCGCGATGGCCGCCGAATTCGCCATGACGCGGACCCGTCCTCGAAAACCCCGGGCATGATCGGACAGCTCGGCCTGCATCGCGCCGACCTGCCGTAGCACGATGCGGGCATGATGGGCGAGCGTGTCGCCCGCCCGCGTCGGCTCGACGCCCCGTTGGCGGCGCACGAGGAGCAGCACGCCGGACGCCGCTTCCATGTCGCGCAGCCGCTCGCTCGCCGCCGGCAGAGACAGGTTCGCGCGCGCCGCGCCATGGGTGATACTGCCGGCGTCCACGATGGCGAGAAACAGGCTGAGGTCTGCCAAGTCGAAACGCATGGCCCATTGTGCCAGCGTTGAGGCTTAGTCGGAAGAACAAAGCAGCGGCGAAATTCGCTTTCAGGCTTCGGCTCAGCCGAAGTGTCGCTCGCCCCTTTCCGAATTGCGCTCTGGCCCCCCGCCGGGTTCATGGGGGAATGGACACGAACCTTTTTCTGATGGGCGCGGTCGGCGCCACATTCTTCTTCGCCGGTCTCGTCAAAGGCGTGACCGGCATGGGCTTGCCGACCGTGGCCATGGGGGTGCTGGGCGCGTTCCTGTCGCCGCTCGCGGCGGCCGGGCTGCTTCTCGTGCCGTCCTTCGTCACCAATCTCTGGCAGCTTCTGACCGGGCCAAGCGCTTTCCCTTTAATCCGACGCTTCTGGCCGATGATGCTGGCCATCCTCGCGGGAACCGTCGCGGGCTCGACGCTTCTGACGAGCGGCGACACGCGCGCCACCAGTATGGCGCTGGGGATCATCCTGTCCGTCTATGCGACCTATGCGCTGCTGGCGCGCCCGATCCGTGTGCCCCGACGCTTGGAGCCGGTCGCCAGCCCCCTCGTGGGTTTGATCACGGGGCTGGTGACGGGCGGAACCGGCGTCTTCGTGATTCCAGCCGTTCCCTATCTCCAGTCGCTGGGGCTGGAGCGCGACGAGCTGGTGCAGGCGCTGGGGCTCAGCTTCACAGTGTCCACCATCGCGCTGGCGATCGGCCTTGGCTGGCATGGGGCCGGCTTGCAGGGAGGCTGGCTCGCCTCCGCCTTGTGTGTTCTGCCGGCGCTGGCCGGCATGGCGGCGGGGCAGGCGATCCGCAGCCGGATCAGCCCGCTTCTGTTTCGCCGGATCTTCCTCGCCTTCCTACTCGTGCTCGGGCTCGACATGGCCACGCGCGCGCTCTGGCGCGGTTGAGCGTCCGCCGTCGGCGAGGCGCGGATCAGGTCGGGGCGACCTCCGCCAGGATGGCGCGCGCGATGAAAAGATCCTGCACCGCGATGCCGGAGCTGTCGAAGATCGTGATCTCGCCGTCGCTCGTGCGGCCGGGCACCGCGCCCAGCAAAACGGAGCCGATCGCCTCGATCCGTGCCTCCGGCCCGGCGTGCTGGAACTCGCCGATGCGGCAGGACTGCTCGCAGAGATCGCAGAAAAGCCGCGCGCGCTCGAACAGGGCGGGCGGCAGTTCCTGCTTGCCGGTCGCGTCGGAGCCCATGGAGGAGATGTGCGTTCCCGGCTTCACCCAATCCGCCTCAAACAAAGGCTCGCGGGCCGTGGTGGCCGCGACGATGATGTCGGCGGCGCGGCAGGCGTCTTCCGCCCCGCTCGGGCGCGCGGGCAGGCCCAGCGCACGCAGATCGGCCACCATGGTCTCCGTTGACGCGGCGGAGCGCCCGACCACCAGAACCTCCCGGAGCGCGCGCACCCGCGCCACTGCTGCCGCCTCGTAGCGCGCCTGATGGCCGGTGCCGAACAGCGCGAGCACTTCGGCATCCTTGCGGGCGAGCGTGTCGGTCGTCACCGCGTCCGCCGCCGCCGTGCGATAGGCGTTGAGCTGGCCGCCTTCCACGACGGCCTTGATCCGGCCGATCGCCTCGTCGATGAGGATGATGGTCGAGCTGTGTCGCGGCAACCCGCGCTCCGGATTGCCCGGCCAGTAGGAGCCGATCTTGAGGCCGACGATGCCGGGCGCTGCCCCCGACTTCACGGTGAAGCGGTTCGAGGGATCGAACGAATGGCCGAGCACGACGGGAAAGCTGGCGGTCTGCGGATCGACCGCCGCGATCAGCGCTTCGCGCACGGCGCGGTAGGCGAGTTCATGGGTCGCAAGGCGCGCGGATTGTTCTTCGGTGACGAGTTTCATGGCTTTCTCCTTACCAGCCGCCGAAACGGGACCAGCGCTTCAGCGGCACACCCGCTTCCTTCGGCAAGACATGATAGGCGTCGAACTGTCCCGCCGTCGCGCAGGCATGGTTGGGCACGATGCGCAGCCGGGTGCCGACCGGCAACTCGGGAAGCGCTGCCGTGCTGCCCTTTCGCAGCGCCACGATCCCGTGCTCCTGATTGGCGGTGACTACCAAAAGATCGTCCAGAACGCGGCCCGTTTCGTCGCAGACGAGGCCATAGCCCTGATCCACCGTCTGCGCCGCCGTACCCCGATCGCGCGACATCGCCATCCAGCCGGCGTCGATGAGAATCCAGCCGCGCTCGCGCTTGTGGCCGATGACGGTGGTCAGAACGGACAAGGCGATGTCCTCGACACGGCAGACGCCGATCCCGGCCATCACCAGATCGAAGAAGACATAGACGCCGGCGCGCATTTCTGTCACGCCCGTCAGGTCTCTCGCCGCATGGGCGGTGGGCGTCGAGCCGACGCTGACGACCGGGCATGGCAGGCCGGCCTCGCGCAGGCGTGCAGCAGCGGCCACGACCGCCGCCCGCTCGCGCTCGGCGAAGACGGCCTGCGCCTCCATGCCGACCGCGCCATAGCTTTCGCCCGCATGGGTCATGATGCCGCGAAGCGTCGCGCCGCCCTCCACCAGCCTGCGCGCGATCTCGACAAGCCTGCCATCGCCGGGTTCGAGGCCGCCGCGATGGCCGTCGCAGTCGATTTCGATCAGGGCCGGGATCGGCGCGTCCGTTTCGCGCGAGGCCGCCGCGACGGCGTCCGCTTGTTCGATCGTGTCGAGAAGAACGGTCAGGTCGCAGCCCGCCGCGCGCATCTTCGCCACCTGAGGCAGCTTCTGCGGCGCGATGCCGACCGCATAGAGAATATCGGTGACACCGGCCTCGAAGAAGACCTCCGCCTCGCGCAGCGTCGAAACGGTGGCCGGGCCGTTGCCGCCGTCCAGAAGATGCCGGGCGACATCCACCGACTTCGCGGTTTTGAGATGCGGCCGCAGACCAACGCCAAGCCCGGCCATGCGCCCGCGCAGGCGCTCGATATTGGCTAGCATCCGCGATTCGTCGAGCAGCAGCGAGGGGGTGGGAAGATCGGCGAGTTGAGGATGAGCGGTCATAGCGTGGGTCCTATGGCGAGGTCGCTCGATTCTTAACTCGGTGACCTTGCATCTGAAATTTACCGGGCCTGCATTTCGGATTAAGTCTGGCCTTTATGCTCACCTCGCAGGATCTCGCCTTCTTCGCCGTTCTGGCGTCCGAACCCTCGCTGGCGGCGGCGGCTCGTTCGCTCGACGTGACGCCGCCGGCCGTCTCGCAACGGCTTCAGGCGCTGGAGCGACGGCTCGGAATGCGGCTGGTGGACCGCTCGGGCAGCCAGCTGAGCCTCACGTCGGAAGGCGCGCTTCTGGCCGAACGCGGGCAGGCGGTGCTGGAAGACTTGGAAAGCCTCGCCGCCGAGCTTCGCGAGCGCTGCGACATCGTGAGCGGCCCGCTGCATGTCGCGGCGCCCCTCGGCTTCGGGCGCGCCTTCGTGGCACAGGCAATGGCGCGGATGCGTCAGCTTCATCCGGCGGTGGAGCTGAAGCTGACGCTTCTGGACGATCCGGCGAGCGGCATCCGGTCGGACCGATGGGACGTGCTGGTGCAGGTCGGCCCGCTCGCTGACAGCGCCCTCGCCATGCGCCGGCTCGCGCCCAACCGGCGCATTCTCTGCGCATCCCCAGCCTATCTCGAAGCGCTGGGACATCCCGTCCATCCGCAGGACTTGGCGCAGCATGTGTGCGGGGTGATACGGGAGGATCAGGCTGACGTGACGCTCTGGAGCTTCGGCGGGGATGATGGCGAGACGGCCACGATCCGCGTGCGACCGGAACTCACCAGCAATGACGGCGAGGTGATCAAGGCCTGGGCGCTGGCCGGGCTTTGCATCGTCCAGCGATCGGAATGGGACATAGCCGGCGAGCTGCGCGCCGGGCGTCTCATCGAACTCCTACCTTCCTGGCGGATGCCCGATGCCGATGTGGTGGCGCTGCTCGGGCCTCGCCAGGGGCGGGCCGCACGCATGGAACGCTTCGCTCAGGTGCTGAAAGACCTGCTGACGCCCGTGCCCTGGCGCTGAAACGCAAAGCGTCTGCTCCGATCCCAAGCGAGATCGCCTCTCGATCCGGCGACGGAATTTTCCGTTCCGCCGCCAAAAACAAAATAATCTATCTGATCTATGGATTTTAAAATCGTATCTTGAGCGCATCTGCAACGGCCCCGAGGTACCCCATGTCGCTGTGCCGCATCCCCTGCCCGACCGGCTTCTGAGGCCGCTGCCTCTCTCGTTTTCCCCTCGCGCCGACCTTTCGTTTGGCCTGATCGATTCCTTGTCGAAGGAGCCTATTGATGACCCAGACCTCCGCTTCGTCCGATCTGAAATTTGCCTATTGGGTGCCCAATGTTTCGGGCGGCCTCGTCGTCTCCAACATCGAGCAGCGCACGAGCCACGACCCGCAGTATAATGTCGAGCTGGCGCAGATCGCGGAGCGCTCCGGCTTCGACTACGCGCTCAGCCAAATCCGCTTCACGGCGGGCTATGGGGCGGACGAGCAGCATGAAAGCGTGTCCTTCAGCCAGCATCTGCTTGCCCATACGACCAGTCTCAAGGTGATCGCCGCGCTTCTGCCGGGTCCGTGGAACCCGGCGCTGGCGGCCAAGCAGCTCGCGACGGTGCATATTCTCAGCGGCGGTCGCATCGCGGTGAACATGGTGTCCGGCTGGTTCCGGGGCGAGTTCCATGCGATCGGCGAGCACTGGCTGGACCATGACGAGCGCTACCGCCGCACGGAAGAGTTCATCCGCAGCCTGCGCGGCATCTGGAGCGAGGATGCCTTCACCTTCCGGGGCGACTTCTACCGCTTCAACAACTATTCCCTGAAGCCCAAGCCCGTCGAGCCGCAGCCGGAAATCTTCCAGGGCGGCTCGTCGCGCGCCGCGCGGGATATGGCGGCGCGCGTGTCGGACTGGTACTTCACCAATGGCAATACGCCGGAGGGTCTGGCCGCCCAGGTGAACGACATCCGCGCCAAGGCCACTGATGCGGGCCGGCGCGTGAAGATCGGCATCAACGCTTTCGCCATCGTGCGCGACACGGAGGAAGAAGCGCGGGCCGTGCGCGACGAGATCGTCGCCAAGGCCAACCCGGAGGCGGTCAGGGCCTTCGGCCACGAGGTGAAGAATGCCGGCAAGGCCTCGCCCGAAGGCGAAGGCAATTGGGCGAAATCCACATTCGAGGACCTCGTTCAATATAATGACGGGTTCCGCACCAATCTCATCGGAACGCCCTTGCAGGTGGCCGAGCGCATCGTCGCCTTGAAGCGCGCGGGGGCCGATCTGATCCTCCTCGGCTTCCTGCATTTCAAGGAAGAGGTCGAGCATTTCGGTCGAACCGTCATTCCGCTCGTGCGCGAGCTGGAAGCCTCCCAAGCGTCCCACCGCTTGGCCGCCGAATAAGGGCATCTGCCCTTTCCGTCCCCATCCGTCAAACGAGGAATGGCTTCCATGACCATTGCCGGACAGAAAATCGAACCGGCGGCTTCGGCTGTCCCCGGCCTGCCCCGCCCCACCGCGCACGCCCACGTCATCAGCGACGATGCCGAAGCGATCGCCGTCGCTCACGCGATTGCCGACCGCATCCGGCCGGGCGCGGCCCGGCGCGACGCCGAGCGCATCTGGCCCGTCGAGGAACTCGACGCCTATTCGCAGTCGGGCCTCTGGTCGATCAACGTGCCCAAAGCCTTCGGCGGGCCGGAGGTTTCCTATGCCACGCTGGCGAAGGTGATCGAGATCGTCTCGGCCGCCGATCCTTCCATCGGTCAGATCACGCAGAACCATCTGGGCGTCGTCGCGGCCATTCGCACCGTCTCGGACGAGGCGCAGCAGCGCCTTTTGTTCGGCGAGGTTCTGCGGGGCACTCGCTTCGGCAATGCCTTTTCGGAATTCGGCTCCAAACGTGCGGCGGACTTCGAGACGCGCTTTGTGGACGCGGGCGACCATGTGATCGTGACGGGACGCAAGTTCTATTCGAGTGGCGCGCTGCTGGCCCATCTCGTGCCGATCGTCGCGCTGGATGAGGAGGGTCGCGCCTGGTACGCGATCGCCGATCGCAATGCCGAGGGGCTGACGGTCATCGACGATTGGTCGGCCTTCGGCCAGCGCACCACCCTGTCGGGCACCGTGATCCTCGACGGCGTGAAAGTGCCCAAGACCCATCTCGTGCCGGGCTACAAGGGCTATGAAGTGCCGACGGCGGACGGGGCGATCTTCCAGATCATCCAGGTGGCGGTGGACACCGGCATCGCACGCGCCGCGATCGCGGAGACGATCGACTTTGTGCGCACCAAGTCGCGCGCATGGGTGGATTCCGGGCTGGAGCGCGCCTCGGACGATCCCTACACGATTCAGGCCGTCGGCGCCTTGACCCTTCGGCTCCATGCCGCGCAGGCGTTGCAGGACATCGCGGGCCATGCCGTCGATCGGGCCGTGGCGAACCCGAGTACCGAAACCGTGGCGCAGGCGCAGATCGCCACCGCCGAAGCCAAGATCCTGTCGACGGAAATCGCCATCGAGGCCACGAACAAGCTCTTCGAACTGGCCGGCACGCGCTCGACCCTCGCCGAACATCACCTCGACCGCCATTGGCGCAACGCCCGCACCCATACGCTGCACGATCCCGTTCGCTGGAAATACGCGATCATCGGCAACCATGCGCTGAACGGCGTCAACCCGCCGCTTCACGCCTGGAGCTGAGGGGCCGCGCCGCCGGTCCGTCCATCGCTCTTCTTCTTTATCGGAACTTCACCATGACCGCTCCCCGCTACGCCTTCATCAAAGCCAATTGGCACACCGACATCGTGACGCGCGCGCTCGACGGGTTCGCGGAACGCATCCCGCTGGATCAGGTCGACGTGATCGACGTTCCCGGCGCGTTCGAACTGCCCTTGATGGCGCTGGAACTCGCGCGGACCGGGCGATACGACGCCATCGTCGCCGCCGCGCTGGTGGTCGATGGCGGCATCTACCGGCATGATTTCGTCGCGCAGGCCGTGGTCGATGGGCTGATGCGCGCCGGGCTGGAGTCCGGCGTGCCCGTCCTCTCCGTCTCCTTGACGCCGCATCATTATCAGGAGACCGAGCACCACACCGCGATCTTCCGCGCGCATTTCGTCGAAAAAGGTCGTGAGGCCGCTGCGGCCGCGCTCCAGATCGTGGACGCGCGAAGCAAGGCGCTTCATCGCAAGGCGGCGGAGCCGCGTCTCGTCGCGGCCGAATGACAATGGGTCGGGGTGTGGCGCGGGAAAGGGAATAAAGTCCCGGCCCGGAGTCGCAGCCCCCTCCCCCGCTTCCGCGCGGCTCCATATGGGAGGCCATGAACGCCCGTCCGCTGATCGACCCGCAGCTCATCTATCTCGAACCCGCCGTGCGCCAGCGTCGGCGTGGGCAGGACATTCTGGCGCGTTTCCCGGATGCGCGTCAGGTCGAGGTGGAGAGCCATTGGCGCATTCCGGACCTCTTCAACGACCCATCGAGCCTCGATGCTTGGCTGCGCATCAAGCGGGACGTTCTGGTGCTGGGCGTCAAGAAGACGCTCGCCATGCGGCCGAACGGGCGCAGCGCCGATTTCATCGCACCGTCCTCGTCCAACGGCTGCGCCATGGCCTGTTCCTATTGCTACGTGCCACGCCGCAAGGGCTATGCGAACCCGGTGTCGCTCTTCGTCAATCTGGACGAGATCGCCGATGCCATCCGCCGCCATGCGCTGAAGTTCGGCCGCAAGGGCGAGGCGAACAGTATCGACCCGGTGGACTGGGTCTATGATCTCGGCGAGAACGGCGATCTCTCGGTCGATGCCACGATCTGCGACAATGTCCGTGATCTCGTCGTCGCGTTTCGCTCTATGCCGAACGCCAAGGGCTCCTTCGCCACGAAGTATGTCAATCGCGACCTGCTGGGCTACGACCCGCAGGGGCGCACGCGCATCCGTTTTTCACTCATGCCGCCGGCCATGGCAAAGCTCGTGGATATCCGAACGTCCCCGATCGGCGAGCGCATCGCCGCGATCAACGATTTCGTCGCGGCCGGCTATGAGGTTCACGCCAATTTCTCGCCCGTCATCGTGCATGAGAATTGGGAGGCGGAATGGAAGGCGCTGTTTCGCGAAGTCGATGACCAGCTCTCGCCAGCGGCCAAGGCGCAATTCAAATGCGAGGTCATCATGCTGACCCACAATGCGGGGCTGCACGAGATCAATATGAACTGGCATCCGAAAGGCGAGGCCGCGCTCTGGCGGCCCGACCTTCAGGAAAAGAAGATCAGCGAAAGCGGCATGGTGAACCTGCGCTATCGCGCCGGCTGGAAACGCCAATGGCTGGGCCGCCTTCGGCAGTGGCTAGAGGAAGCCATGCCCTATTGCGAAGTGCGTTACGCCTTCTGACACGGAGCAAGCGGACCGATCTTCCGAGATCGCAACCCGCCGGCGCGGCAATGGCAAATCAGTGATAGGTCGCGGTCTCCGCCACGAAGGGCTGGGCCGACCAGAGCATCCGGCGCATGAAGGCGATCTCGCCTTCGAAACCATTGGCCTCATACCAGGGCTGAGAAGGATCGGATGCCAGGCGCTGGCGCTCCGCCATCAGCCAATGTTCCAGCGCGCGGCCATCGGGATAGCCTTCGGCCTGCCAGATCGCATAGGCGCGATCACGGATCATCTGGGTCTCGTCGCTATGGACCATCGCCAACACTCCTGCCACAGTCTTTCAGTGTAAAGTGTAGAGCGGGACGCTGCACCCGGTAAGACCTCGGTCCAGAGCAGGACGTTTCGTCGCTTGCAAGAGGAGCGACGTGAGGCGAACGCGCCACAGGCAAAAGCGGGGCCGGCCGTATCGACCAACCCCGCATCGTCATACGAAAGCTGCGCGCGAAAGGCGCGACGAGCTGTGGTTCAGCAGCTCTTGTACTTCTGGTCCATCGCGTCGATCGCCTCGACATTCGGGCCCGACGAGGAGGCGGGATCGAAGGTCTGCGCGAGATAGCTGTCAACGATCGCCTTGGCCAGTTCGGGACCGATGACACGCGCGCCCATCGTGATGATCTGCGCGTTGTTCGACAGCGCGGCGCGCTCGGCCGAATAGGTGTCGTGCGTCAGGGCCGCGCGGATGCCGGGAACCTTGTTGGCCGAGATGCAGACGCCGATGCCGGTGCCGCAGATCAGGATGCCGCGATCATAGGTGCCGTCCAGCACCTGGTTGGCGATCCGGTCGGTCGTCGTCGCGTAGCGCTCGGACTCGCCGTTCGGCGCCGCGCTTGCATCTACCACCTGAAGGTCGCTGCGCTTGGACAGGTGCTCGTGAATGATCTTCACCAGCGAAACGCCCGCGCTGTCGCCGCCAAGAACGATCTTCATGGATTTGTCTCCTTTGGAGGATAGTCTGCCAATCAACGGCCCCTACAGCCTCGTGGCATCGTAGGGTCGATCCCGCGCCGTCTGCTGGGTGTTACTTCAACCACTTTCTGAGCATATGTTCAAGCCTGCGCGGTGCCGGCCGACCCGGAAAGCCGCGTCGCTTCGTCGAGCGCCAGAATGCTCTGCGCATTGGCGAGCGATGTCGCGAGAATGTCGATCACGCCCGTGCGAAGCGCGGCAAGGAGCGCAAGAGCCTTGTTGGCCTCGCTCGCGATGGCGACGACATGCGGGATCGCGCGCATCTCCTCCAGTCGGAGACCGATCACCCGCCCGCCCAGAATCTCGTTTCGCTCGCGCCCTTCCAGATCGAAGAAGTCGTAGCCCATGAGATCACCGACGACGCCGGCTGCGCGCGCGGCCAGAATTTCCTCGCGTTTGAACCAGCCCATGCGCACCATATGGCTTTCCTCGCCGAGATCGCCGATGCCGATCAGCGCGAAATCGGCCGAGCGCGCGACATCCAGCGTGCGCCGCACCGTCTGGTTTCGCAGGAGCGCGTCGCGCAAGGCAGCTTCGGGCACATAGGCGGGAGCGTAGAGCGTTTCGGGCGTGCCGCCGAAGCGCCGCGCCAGTTTACGGCAGATATGGTCGGCATTGCCGGGCTCGCCGGCCCGGTGCGCGCCGCCCGTGGCGCAGACGAAAACCGCGTTTTCCACGACCGCGCGGCCGCGCGTGTCGGCGACGGCTGCAACGTTGCGTCCCATGCCGACGGCGATCGTCGCGCCGTCGAACAGTTCGCGCTCCAGAAAATCCGCCACCACGAGAGCGAGGTCCGCGCGCTGCGCCTCCGGGTCGCCGCGATCGGCCGCGATCAGGGCGCGCTTGATCTGGAAGCGCTGGCAGAGCCGGGCTTCGATATCGCTCGCGATCGCGCGGTGAACGCGAATGCGCACATCCACCACACCCTCCTCCCGCGCCTGTCGCAGGAGACGGCTCACCTTCATGCGCGACAGGCCGAACTCGGCTGCGATGTCGGCCTGCGTCGCATCGCCCTCGTAATAGCGGCGCGCGATTTCGGTTATCAATTCGATCTCGGTCGGGGCGACGGCGTCCACAAAAGCCCTCCCAGCTTCAGCGCTGCGATGCGAGTTCGCGCGGCCATAGTGACAAGTCTGGAATGTTCATATGCGGTTTCGGCGTTCAAATGAACATATTTCCGCGCGAGCCGATTGATTTGATCGCCCACCCGTGGGATTGCTCGTGCCCGAACGGAGAGGGTTTCTCTTCCGTCGCGTCAGGTTCCCCGCAGAGGCGGCGGCGCGGGCGCATCGGATGAGCCAGCCCCCGCATCTCGGAGGACGCACATGCTCGATAAACCGAACCTTCCCCCGCTCGACGTCGAAGCGACGCGCTATCTCGCCAGCGGCATCCGCTTCCTGTCGATGGACGCGGTGGAAGCGGCCAATTCCGGCCATCCCGGTATGCCGCTCGGCATGGCCGATGTCGCGACCGTGCTGTTCTCGCGCTTCATGAAGTTCGACGCCAGCCAGCCCAACTGGCCGGACCGCGACCGCTTCGTGCTGTCGGCCGGCCATGGCTCGATGCTCCTTTACAGCCTGCTGCATCTGACGGGCTACGAGGACTTCTCCATCGACGAGCTGAAGCGCTTCCGCCAGCTTCATTCCAAGGCGGCCGGCCACCCCGAATTCGGCGAAGGCGCCGGCATCGAGACCACCACCGGCCCGCTCGGCCAGGGCTTGGCCACCGCCGTCGGCATGGCGCTTGCCGAGCGCATCCTGAACGCGCGCTTCGGCTCGGAGCTTTGCGAACATTATACCTATACGATCGCGGGCGACGGCTGTCTGATGGAAGGCGTCAGTCAGGAGGCGATCTCGCTCGCCGGCCATCTGAAGCTGAACAAGCTGATCGTTCTGTGGGACGACAACCGCATCACGATCGACGGCGCGACCAACCTCACCACGTCCGACGATGTGGCGGGCCGTTTCGCCTCCGCCAACTGGAACACGGATGCCGTGGACGGGCATGACCCCGCCGCCATCGCGAGCGCCATCGAGCGCGCGCGCCAGTCCGACAAGCCGACCCTCATCGCCTGCCGCACCACGATCGGCTATGGCGCGGGCAAGAAGGCCGGCACGTCGGGCGTTCATGGTTCGCCGCTGGGCGCAGAGGGTATCGCGTTTGCTCGCGACTACTTCAAGTGGGGCCATGAGCCCTTCGTCCTGCCGGAAGACCTGACCGACCAGTGGAAGAGCTTCGGCCGCCGTGGCGCGGCTGACGCGAAGGCTTGGGGTGAGCGTCTGGCCAGTGCGGATGCCGCCCAGCGCGAAGCCTTCGAGCGCGTTCTGAAGGACGGGTTCGACGGTGACCCGGCGGATATGCTCGCCGAGCTCAAGACCAAGATGATCGCCGACAAGGCTTCGCTTGCCACGCGCAAGGCCGGCCAAATGGTGATCGACGCGCTTGCGGCCAAGTCGCAGAAGCTTATCGGCGGCTCGGCCGATCTGTCGGGCTCGAACCTCACCAAGGCCGGCGCAGCCAAGCCCGTGCAGGCTGGCGCTTACGACGGCAATTACGTGTTCTATGGCGTTCGCGAACACGCCATGGCCGCGATCATGAACGGCCTGTCGCTGCATGGCGGCTTCACGCCCTTCGGCGGCACGTTCCTTTGCTTCTCCGACTATGCCCGCCCGGCCATGCGCCTGTCGGCTCTGATGCACCAGCCGGTCGTCTATGTCATGACGCATGACTCGATCGGCCAGGGCGAAGACGGCCCGACGCATCAGCCGATCGAGCACTTGGCCTCGCTGCGCGCCATGCCGAACATGCTCGTCATGCGCCCGGCGGACGGCGTCGAGACGGTGGAGTGCTGGGAAGCGGCGTTGGGCGGCGTCAAGGCGCCGACGACGCTCGTTCTGTCGCGCCAGAACCTCAAGGCGGTGCGGACCGAAGCGTCGGCCGAGAATCTGTCGGCCAAGGGTGCTTATGTCCTGCGCGAGGCCGAGGGTGGCGCGCGTGACGTGACGATCCTTGCCACAGGCTCGGAAGTCGAGATCGCCGTTGCCGCCGCCGAGCGTCTGGCCGGCGAAGGCGTCAAGGCCGCTGTCGTCTCCCTGCCCTGCTGGGAGCTGTTCGCGCAGCAGCCCAAGAGCTACCGCGACACCGTGCTCGGCGCTGCGCCGCGCATTGCGGTCGAAGCCGCTTCGCCCTTCGGCTGGACGCGCTTCGTCGAGGACGAGGACGACGTCATCGGCATGACGGGCTTCGGCGCGTCCGCGCCGGGCGGCGATCTCTACAAGCATTTCGGCATCACGGCCGAAAAGGTCGCGGAAAAGGCCAAGGCCAAGGCCCGCGCCTGATCCTCGAAACAGAAGGGCCGGTTCGAAAGAGCCGGCCTTTTTCATGACGGGGCATTCCCACCCGAAGCCCCCTGCCCCGCGCCGGCATGAACGCTGGTGAGCGGATCGAAGACCCCTGGAGGAGCCATTTTGCAAAAGCGTCCCTGGATCGGCACCAGCTGGAAGATGAACAAGACGATCGCGGAGGCCGACGCCTTCTGCGAAACCCTCAAAGCCTCGGATCGCTCGCGCCGGTCCGACGATGCCCAGCTCTTCGTCATCCCGCCCTTCACCGTCTTGCACCGCGTGGCGGAGCATCTGAAGGAGACGGACGTCATCGTCGGCGCGCAGAACGCGCATTGGAAGGATGCCGGTGCCTGGACCGGCGAGGTTTCGGTGCCGCAGGTTCGCGATTGCGGCGCGGCGCTGGTCGAGATCGGCCATTCCGAACGACGCACCTATTTCAACGAGACGGATGAGACCGTGGCGCTCAAGACGGCCGCCGCCGTGCGCCATGGGCTGACCGCTCTCGTCTGCATCGGCGACACCCGCGAGGAATACGAGGCCGGGCGTACCGAAGAAGCGCTGGAGCGCCAAGTTCTGGCCGCCATTTCCGAGGTCGACTGGGCCAGCGGCGCGAAGGTGATCCTTGCCTATGAGCCGGTGTGGTCGATCGGCGAAGGCGGCACGCCCGCAGAGCCCGACTTCGCCGACGCCCAGCACAAGCGCATCAAGGCGCTGACCGCAGACAAGCTCGGCGCGCCGCTCTCGGTCGTTTATGGCGGCAGCGTCAATCCCGGCAACTGCGTCGATCTGGCCCTGTGTGAGCATATCGACGGCCTCTTCATCGGCCGCTCCGCCTGGAATGCGGACGGCTATCTCGGCATTGTCGCCGACGTCACGGCCGCGCTCGGCTGAGCCCCACGGAAGGACAAGACCCCATGGCCCTGATCACCCTCCGCCAGCTTCTCGACCACGCCGCCGAGTATGGCTACGGCGTGCCCGCGTTCAACATCAACAACATGGAGCAAGGGCTCGCCATTCTGGCCGCCGCCCAGAAGACGTCCTCGCCCGTCATCCTTCAGGCGAGCCGCGGCGCGCGCGCCTATGCCAACGACCTGATCCTCGCTCGCCTGATCGAGGGGCTGGCGGAAATGCATCCCGACATTCCGCTCTGCATGCATCTCGACCACGGCAACAACGAAGCCACCTGCATCACCGCCATCCAGCACGGCTTCACCTCCGTCATGATGGACGGTTCGCTCCAGGAAGACGGCGCGTCGCTCGCCGACTACGCCTACAATGCCGGAATCACCCGCCGCGTCTCCGACATGGCCCATTGGTGCGGCGCCTCGGTGGAGGGCGAGATCGGTGTTCTCGGCTCGCTCGAAACCGGCTCGGGCGAAAAGGAAGACGGACACGGCTTCGAGGGTACGCTCAGCCATGACCAGCTTCTGACCGACCCGAACGAGGCGGCGCGCTTCGTGGAGGACACGCATGTCGATGCGCTCGCCGTCGCCATGGGCACCTCGCACGGCGCCTACAAATTCTCGCGCAAGCCCGATGGCGATGTTCTGGCGATGAACGTCATCGAAGCCATCCACCAGAAGCTGCCGAACACGCATCTCGTCATGCATGGCTCCTCCTCCGTGCCGGAGGATCTGCAGGAGATCGTCAACAAGTATGGCGGTGAGATCAAGCCGACCTGGGGCGTGCCGGTGGAGGAGATCCAGCGTGGCATTCGCCATGGCGTGCGCAAGATCAATATCGACACGGACTGCCGCTTGGCGATGACGGGCGCGATCCGTAAGGTCTTTGCGGAGAAACCCGAGGAATTTGACCCCCGCAAATATCTCGGACCCGCCATGGCGGCCGTCACGAAGCTCGCCGCGCAGCGCTTCGAGGAGTTCGGCACGGCGGGCCATGCGCCCAATATCAAGCCGATCGCATTGGCTGATATGGCCAAGCGCTATCGCAGTGGCTCGCTAAAGACTTCCGCGGCCTAATTCGGGGCGGACCATACCGCCCTTCGCGCGATTCCCGAGGCCGACGCCCATCTAGGGCGCCGGCTTTTTTCTTGCCTACGGGGCGTCCGCCCCCGCATCCCCACGCATGATCGGTTCCTCTCCAGGCGTGACGCCATGCGGGACTGGCGCGTGCGATCAACTATGACCCCATCGCGTGAAAGCGCAGAGCGGGCTGGGGATGTGCGGTTCGAGTGACGCTCATCAACCTGGGTGCCGGAGGAGTGCCCTCTCAAAAGTGTATGGGGCGTTCAATACAAGCTGCGCCACGCCTTCATGCGACGGGTGTGCATAGGGATCGGAAATGCTCAAGACCCCATGTCGACGGGCTTTCGTGGCGAGAGATGCGGCCTCGACAGGCTCGGGTAGTGGCCGATTCCTCTCCCTCGGGAATCACGCGTTGCTCGTCACGGAACGCCTGAAGCGACAGCGTTGACAGATGGCAACGGGCGCAGAACTCGAAAATACTAATATAAAACCGGCACTTAGAGGCAGTCGTATCGCTGCCTCGGACCGGAGTGCTCTGCTGCGCGGTGATCAGACCTATGGTTAATTGAGGCGGATTTGACTCTTAACGTCCCTACGCGCATCCTCGTTAACGGTTTTAGCCGTTAGATGTACCGAGTGCCGTTACTGATGGATGGAAGCGCAAACCTCGGGTTGGGCCCGAATGCTCCACACTCTCCCGAGCCGGATGTGGTTCCGGGCGGTCACAGCGGCCGTGCGCCTCGCCGCGCCGGAACAGAGCGCACGAAACGGCCCCGCGCGGAAACGACGCGCGTTCCCAAACGAGGCGAAGCTTTGTCCAAGCCGACATCCCCTGCCCGCGAGACCATGCCGGCCGACGAGCAGATTGCCGCCGACGCGCGGCTTTTGTCCAGTCAGTTGCAGGCGATGCGACAGCGGCTTTTCCCGCCGACGTCCAGCAAGTCGCTGCGCCCCTTCACCTCGGGGGAAGCGGCGCGGTTGATCGGCGTGTCCGACAGTTATCTGCGCCAACTCTCCATCTCCGGCGAAGGCCCGCAGCCCGAGGTCGGCCCATCCGGCCGTCGCTCCTATACGCTGGGTGACATCAACGCGCTGCGTCGCCACTTGGCCGGCCAGCACGAAGCCGGCTCGGTGAAGGCGCGCCAATATCTGAAATGGCGCCGCCCGGAAGACGGCGAGCATATTCAGATCATCGCGGTCACCAACTTCAAGGGCGGGTCGGGCAAGACGACGACGTCGGCCCACCTTGCTCAGTTTCTGGCGCTGCAAGGCTATCGGACGCTCGCGGTCGATCTCGATCCGCAGGCGTCCTTTTCCGCGCTTCTCGGCTATCAGCCCGAACTCGACCTTACCGGCAATGATACGCTCTATGGCGCCATCCGCTACGACGAGGAGCGCGTTCCGCTCGCCAGCATCATCCGCCCGACCTATTTCGACGGGCTGCACCTCGTGCCGGGCAATCTCGAGCTCCAGGAGTTCGAGCACGCGACCCCCCGGCAACTGGCCGAGGCGCAGCGCGAGGGGCTGGCCAGCGAGCGTCTGTTCTTCGCGCGGGTGCAGGATGCGCTCCGCGAGGTCGAGGACGATTACGATGTGGTCGTGATCGATTGCCCTCCGCAGCTGGGTTTCCTGACGCTCGGCGCGCTGTGCGCGGCGACCTCGGTCCTGGTGACTGTGCATCCGCAGATGCTCGACGTCGCCTCCATGAGCCAGTTCCTCTTCATGACGTCGGACCTCCTGCAGGTCGTGCGGGAGGCCGGCGGCGATCTCAATTTCGACTTCCTGCGCTATCTCGTGACGCGCTACGAGCCCCATGACGGGCCCCAAGCGCAGATCGCCGGGTTTCTGCGCGCGCAGTTCGGCAGCCGCGTCCTGACGAACCCGATGCTGAAATCCACTGCGCTGAGCGATGCGGGTCTGACCAAGCAGACGCTTTACGAGGTCGCCCGTGAGAACTTCTCCCGCTCGACCTACGACAGAGCCATGGAGTCGTTGACCGCTGTCAACAGCGAAGTGGAGGACCTGATCCTCGCCAGTTGGGGGCGCGGCTGAGATGGCGGCACAGCTCAATAGGGATTTGGATCAGACGGCGTGGGGGGCACGCCCATGAGCCGCCGCCGCGACGAACTCAAGGCCCTTCTGGGCGGAACCAGCCAGCCGGAGACGCCGACCCCCGAACCGCAGACGGAGGCCGCTCGCCCTCGCTCGCATTCGAGTTCCGGGGCGGTGAAGGCCATGGGGCTGGCGCTCGGCAATCTGCGGGCCGAGGCCCAAGACGCACGCCTCCTGCGCGAACAGGTGGCCAAGGGCGAAAAGATCATCGAGATCGATCCCGATCTGATCGAACCGGCCTTCGTGGCCGATCGGCTGTCGCAGCCCGACCGCTCGGACGAAGCTTTCGACGCGCTGTGCCGGTCGATCGAGAGCGGCGGCCAGGAAGTGCCCGTCCTCGTGCGCCCGCATCCGGAGGCGGACAAGGCGCGCGCGGGCTGGTATCAGACCGCCTATGGCCATCGCCGCATTGCGGCCACCCGCGCCCTCGGGATCAAGGTCCGCGCCGTCGTTCGGCCGCTCAGCGACGAGGAACTGGTCGTCGCGCAAGGCAAGGAAAACTCCGAGCGGCGCGATCTCTCCTTCATCGAGCGGGCCATGTTTGCCGAAGCCTTGCTGCGACGCGGTTTCGAACGCGGCACGGTGCAGTCGGCTCTGTCGTTGCACAAGGCCGAGATGACGCGCCTGCTGCAAGTGGCCGACGCCGTGCCGGTCGATATCGCGCGCGCCATCGGCCCGGCGCCCAAGGCCGGGCGAACGCGCTGGATGCTTCTGGCGGACCAGCTGAAGACGGCCAGTGCGCGCGATAAGGCCGAGCGCGAGATCGCGACGGAGCGCTTCGCGAAAGCGACCAGCGACGAGCGCTTCGTTCTCATCCTGGAGCGGCTGACGAAGCGCAGCAAGGGCAGCGCGGAAGCTGCGGAGGCCCTGACGGAAGATGGGGGCCGCGTGGTGGCGACCATCCGGCGCGACGCCAAACGGCCTGTCATCGAATTCAAGGGCGAGGCGGATTTTGCCGCTTTCGTCGCCGACGAGATTCCCGCGCTCTACGCTGCCTTCAAGGCGCGAGGCCGAGAGGACTGAACTTTCCGGTGGCGTCAGTCATCGGGGAACCGCAAACGTAACCAGCCGACGAAAGGACAGAGATCGAGGCAAGACCCAAGAAAAAAAGGCCCCCGAAACGAGACGCTCCGGAAGCCCTTTCAAGATGTAGCAATCTGAAAGAATCATGTCCGGTCTGCTCTGTCAAGAGTCGGCTCTGTTCCGGCAATGCCTCTGCTTGGCCTCGAGCCTGAAACAGGGACATGATCGAGATCCATTGGAACTCGCCTTTCGGGGCGCGGCCGCTTTCGGCTGCCCTGATCCGGCGGGAGGACGGCGTTCGCCGCGCGCAGGCGCGGCTACGCGAGGATGGCGCTTGCACCAATAAAACAGGCGCGGAGGAGGGGCCCGACAAATGGGCGCTGCTCCGGGCTTTGACGGAAGCGCGGGCACGGTTCGGCCTGTCGGATCGCACCATCGCCGTATTGGAGGCGCTCGTGTCGTGCCACGCCGGAAAACGGATCGATCCCGCGCGCCCGCAAATCGTTTTCCCGTCCAATCGCGAGCTGTCGCTGCGAACGCGCGGCATGGCCGATGCGACGCTGCGCCGGCATCTGGCCAGCCTGATCGAGGCGGGGCTTCTGCTGCGCCGCGACAGCCCCAATGGCAAGCGATACCGGCGGCGGGATCTGGAGCAGGGCGATGAAGCGTTCGGGTTCGATCTCTCTCCCTTCGCTCTTTCAGCGGATGTGATTCAGGCCGCGGCCGAGGCAGCGCGCGCCGAAGCTCGGGCCATCCGTCACATCAAGACGGATATCTCTCTCTGCCGCCGCGATATCCGAAAGATCTTGGATGCGGCTTTCTCCGAAGGGCGCACGGGAGATTGGACCGCTCTGGAGCAGCGGTGGATCGACGTCATTCGACCGCTTGCGCGCAACGCTCCAGTCGCGGAGCTTACAGCGCGCCTGCGTGAATGCGCAGATCTTCGCACACAAGCCGAAACGCGTTATCTATCAAGTCTTTCTGAACAAGAAATGAGCGGCAATGACGCGCGAAACGAGCGTCACTATCAAAATTCAAAAACAGAAAACTCTATTGAATCCAGCATCGACAAAAAAAAAGAAGAAAATTCTGACGGGGGTCTCCGGTCTGACAAGGAAACGGGCTTAGACGCTGATCCGGCGCCGCGAGCCTCAACTCAGTCGACGGGGAAGACACGCTCGCTCAGCAAAGCTCCCGTATGGAAGGGCAGGGGCGTGACATCGCGCAGCGACGCGGCAAGACTGGATGACCCCGACATTGCGACGGTTCTCGAAATCTGCCCGAGCTTGTCCGACTACAGCACGGGGCCCATACGCTCGCCGGGGGAATTGGAAGCCGTGGCTGACCGCGTGCGCGGCTTCCTCGGCATTTCGCGAGATGCCTACCGTTCGGCGCAGTCCGCGATGGGGCCGTTTCAGGCGGCGGTGACGATTGCGGCGCTCCTGGAGCGTGCCGCACACATTCGCTCGCCCGGCGGATATTTGCGCGCGCTGACGCATAAGGCCGCGACCAAGGGGTTCCGTCTCGGCCCGATGCTGGAGGCTCTGCGCAACCATGCTCTGCGAAGCTGATGGGCCACGGCGCATTGTCGGGAGGATGAGCTTACGGACAAGGTGGGAAGGACCAAGCGAGGCCCGCTCAGCGATAGGGACCGTCGAACAGGTCTCCGAGCGCCTTGCTGGCCATCCAGCGCTCCCGGCGTCGGCGACGATGTTCCGGCCTGTCATGGTTGAGATGGCAGCGCTGGCACAAGGCGGCGAGATTGCTCGAAGCATTGTTGGCGAGATCATGGTCGAGATGCGCGCAGGCCAGCCAGACACGCGTCCAGGACACCGGGATGGACGGCGCGAGGTCGGACGGGGCAGGACGCGCGTTGCGCAAGGGGCGGCCGCGTCGATCGAGCCAGACGGCTGCGCTCTCGTCCCACCATGCGCCATCGTCGCTGACGCAGATCAAAGCGCCGTGTGGACGCCGGCAATGGTCGCAGCGCCCCTTGGCGCGGCGAAAGCGGATGGAACGGGAAAGCTCGCGCCAGTCGATGGGATAGAAGCCGCGCATCTCGCGCTTGATCGGCATGGCAGGCTCGCAAACTCGCTGGGGCCGGTGAGAGTCTCGCCTCAGCGGGACGCGATCACGGGGCGGTTGTCAAGTCTGGCGATGTCAGGAATGGGCGCTGCGCAGGGATGCGAGCCCGAGCTGGGCAACGGCGGTGCGCGGAAGGCCGCGCCTGTGTCGATCGGTTGCCAGCGGTCAACCGATCGACACAGGCATCGAGTGCGGAACTCAGGCCGAAAGGCTGCGTCGGATCAGATCGGCGAGACGCGGAATGCCTTGCGTGACCGCGCGCTCGTCGGCCAGCGTGAAGGACAGGCGCAGCGTGTTCCGGCCGCCTCCATCGGCGTGGAACGCACTGCCCGGCACGAAGGCGACACGCGCTTCCGCAACCGAGCGCGCCAGAAGCTCGACCGCGTCCATCCCTTCCGGCAGCGTCACCCAGACGAACATGCCGCCATCCGGCTTCGTCCATCTCACGCCCTCTGGCATATGCTGCTCCAGCGCCTCGAGAAGCGCGTCGCGCCGTGCATGATAGGCGGTGCGCGTGCGCTCGACCTGCGCGCCATAGGTCGCCTCGGCCACGTGATGGACCACCATCTGATTGATCGATGGGGAATGAAGGTCCGACGCCTGCTTGGTCAGCACGAGCTTTTCGATCATCGGGCGCGGCGCGCAGATCCAGCCGACGCGAAGGCCGGGCGCAAGGATTTTGGAGAAGGAGCCGCAATAGATCGTCCGGCCCTGATCGATCCCGCCCGAGCGCAATGCGTCGAGCGCCGCGATCGGCGGCACGCCTTCGCCGCTATAGCGCAGCGCGGCATAGGCGGCGTCCTCGATGATCGCGATGCCAAGCTCTTCGGCGAGATCGAGCACGGCCTCGCGCTGGGCGAGCGTCAGCGTCTCGCCGCTCGGATTGGCGAAGTCGGGCACGAGATAGGCGAATTTCACTGCGCCGCTCGTCTCGCTGGCCGCTTGACGGTAGGCATCCGGCGTCATGTTGCCGCCCGCCGGCAACAGGCGATCATAGCGAGGCTCGTAGGCATTGAAGGCCTGAAGCGCGCCGAGATAGGTCGGCCAGGTCACGAGCGCCGTGTCGCCCGGCGACAGGAAAAGCTTGCCGAGATAGTCCAGCCCCTGCTGCGAGCCGGAAGTGATGAAGATATGGCTCTCGTCGCAGGGAATGCCGATCCGGCCCATTTCGCCGGCGATCCAGCGACGCAACGGCCGATAGCCTTCGCTCACCTGATATTGCAGGGCGGTATTGGCGTCGGGGCCCCCGAGAACGTCGGCATAGGCCTGACGAAACGCTTCATGAGGAAACAGCGAAGGGTCCGGAATACCGCCGGCAAAGGAGATGATGTCGGGCTGGTCCAGCAGCTTCAGAAGCTCGCGAATTTCGGACGCCTTCATGCGTCCCGCCCGCGTGGCGAAAAGGTCGGTCAAATCCATGATGGTCCTCCAATCCCGCCGACACGCCTCGTTCAAAGAGGTCTGCGTGCGCCGTGCGAGCGTTCGGCGCCGTTAAAAACGGATCGGCGAGATATGTCAACAATGCTGACCTATCTCGCTATGCTGCGCAGCGTCACGAGCGGCATTTCCGCGCTCAACGATTGTTGCGAGATGGCGTGAATCAAGGCTGGCGATATAAGGACCCAGCCCTTATGTCGGGACGGACCCAGCCGCTCGTGCGGCCCGCACGAAGGCCGGATCATGCTGACCGCGAAAGGCAAATACGGATTGAAAGCCATGCTGCATCTGGCCGATGCGGCACCGGAGCACTTGATCCTGTCGGAAGAGATCGCCAGTCAGAACGCCATCTCCAAGAAGTTTCTGGATACGATCCTTGGCGAGTTGCGCAACGCGGGGTTCATCTATGCCAAGAAGGGGCGCAATGGCGGCTACGCGCTGGCTCGCCCGGCGGGGGAGATCGCGGTGGGACACGTCCTGCGCGTATTGGATGGCCCGCTGGCACCGATCGCCTGCGCCAGTCGCACGGCCTATCGCCGCTGCACGGACTGTACAGATGTCGAGCGGTGCCGGGTGCGGCTGGTGATGCTGGAAGTCCGCAATGCGATCGCGACCGTTCTCGACAACAAGACTCTGGCCGAGTTGCAGGGGATGCGCACGCTTCTGGAAGAAGACCCGATCCTCTGGGCCGTGACGGCCTGAAGCGATCCTGTCAGTCGCGCCGCGCCTTTTCGCTGCCGGGCAGGAGGCGCTCCAGGACACGCACCAGCGTCAGGATGACGAGACACAAGCCGGCGGCGATCCCCACCAGACAGAACGGGCCCGCGCCCGCCGCAATGCCGAGCGCGGCCGCCAGCCAGATACTGGCGGCGGACGTCAGATTGTGGACATCGCCCTTCGAGACGAAGATCGCGCCCGCGGCGACGAAGCCGATGGCCTGGGCGAGTCCTTGAATGACGCGCAGCGGATCGGGGCTTGCGTTCGCCAGGCCGTTCAATTCGTGAAACAGGATCAGCGCCGAGATCGTGATCGTTGCCGAACTCATGGCGACCAGCGCATGGGTGCGAATGCCCGCCGAGATGCCGCGCAACTCGCGGTCGATGCCGAGCAGGAGGCCGACCAGCGTGGCGAGCCCCAAGCGAACGGCGATGTCGGTTGCGTCCATGAGAGGTCTCCGATGCGCAGGAAAATATCGCGCATCGGAGCGGCCTGAAGCGCTCGTCCCTTAGCTGTCGAAGAGCGCGCGCGGCGATCAGGCGAGCGTCAGCGCCTCGGTCGATGCGGATTGCGCAGGCCCCGGCACTTCCGGCGGATGGCCAAGCGCATGAAGAATACCGCGTAATTCGGCAAGGCCCCTCATGCGCCCGATGGCGGGGTAGCCGGGCGTCACGCTCTTGTGGAGATCGTCCAGCATCCGATGGCCGTGGTCGGAGCGGAAGACAATGGTCCCGTCGCCCGTCCGCTTGGTATCTTCGGCCACCAGCTCGCGCAGCACCGCGACCATGTCCGTGTCCCCGTCGAGATGGGCCGATTCATGGAACGAGCGCGGATCGCTTTCGCGGCGCGTGTTGCGCAAGTGTGCGAAATGGATGCGCGAGGCGAAGCGCCGGGCGATAGCGGCCAAGTTGTTGTCGGGTCGCACGCCGAGACTGCCCGTGCAGAAGCACATGCCGTTGGCGGGGGAGGGGACCGCATCGAACAAGGCGGCATAATCCGCTTCCGTCGAGGCGATGCGCGGCAGGCCGAAGAGCGGGCGCGGGGGATCGTCCGGGTGCAGCGTCAGCTTGACGCCGACCGCCTCGGCTGCCGGCGTCACCGCTTGCAGGAACTCGATCAGGTGCTGGCGCAGGCGTCCGGCGTCGATGTCGCGATATTCCTGAAGCTTCTCGCGGAAACCGGGAATGGTCATGGGCTCGGTGGTGGAGCCGGGCAGGGCACTCGTGATGTTGCGCACGAGATCGGCCTTGGTCTCCTCGCTCATCGCCGCAAATGTCGCCTTGGCGCGGGCCTGCTCGTCTGGCGTATAGTCGCGCCCCGCGCCCGGCCGCTCCAGAATGAAGAGTTCGAAGGCGGCGAACGTGTCGAAGTCGAAGCGCATGGCGGTGGCGCCCGTGTCGGTCACGAAGTCGAGCTCCGTGCGGCACCAGTCCACAACCGGCATGAAATTGTAGCAGACGACCGGAATGCCGGCGCGCCCGACCGCTTCGAGGCTGCTGATCCAAGCCTCGATCTCGGGTTTGGCGGCCCCGCCCTTGCGCTTCACCGCATCGGGAATGGGAATGCTTTCCACCACCGACCAGCGCAGCGGCACGCGGCCTTCGGGCGTCGTTTCGATCATGTCGCGCCGGGTCTCGACCGCCTGTGGCGTCCAGACCGCGCCGATCGGCTCCTCGTGCAGCGACGAGACGATATCCGTCGCGCCGACATGGCGCACCTCGTCCAGCGTTACCGGGGCCTTTGGGCCGAACCATCTCCAGCCTTGCCGCATCGTCTGTCTCCTCCCGCCCGGTTCCCCGCCGGGCTTTAAATGAAATAGTCGGGGTAGCGCCCCTTGAGCTCGGCGACGTCGGGAATGACGGCGCTCAGATGAAGGGCCATGGCGGCCTTCGCCCCGTCTTCGTCGTGCGCGGCGAGACGGGCGCGAATCTCTTCATGCTCGGCGATCACCTGTTCCATGCGCCCGAGCACAGGCAGGGTCAGGCGGCGGGCGCGGTCGATCTGGATCTTGGCCTGCGCCAGCAGCGCCCAGATGCCGGGATGACCGGACAGATCCGCGATCGCGGCGTGAAATCCCTCGTCCGCTTCGTGGAAGGCGTCCGTATCCCCCGCATGGGCCGCGCCCTTTTGCCGGCGGATAGCCAGATCCACCCCCGCCAGCCCTTCGGGCGTCGCATGGCGCGCGGCCAGTTCCACCGTGATCCCTTCCAGCGCCTTGCGGATCAGGACAGCCTCGGGAATGGCGTTCACCGGCACGCGCGACACGAAGGTGCCCGATTGGGGAAAGATGTCCACCAGCCCGATCTCCGACAGGCGGATCAGCGCCTCGCGCACCGGCGTGCGGCTGACGCCGAAACGCTCGATCAGCATTCGGTCCTGCAACGGCGAGCCCGGCGGCAGGCGGGACGCGACGATCTCCACGCGCAAGGCTTCGAAAATCTGCGTGGCTGATGTGACGCGGCGCGCTGGTGCGCCCCGGCGGGGCGGGGCGACCGGCGCGTCGATCTGGACCCGTTCGGACATAAGAAACTCGCACTGTCTCGCGATTGACATTCTAGTATACTAGTTGATAGAACCTGCCAAGGCCGAATGGGAGCCCGTCTTACGGACGGGACGGCCGAAGGGAGGAACGATGGCGCTGCATCCAGACAGGCTCCTGCCGGTTGAGGACACCACGCGCGCGATCGCGCGGCGGCTCTTCGCCGAGGTCGAAACCCTGCCCATCGTCTCGCCGCACGGGCACACCGAGCCCGCCTGGTACGCGCAGAACGAGCGCTTCCCGGACCCCGCCGCGCTGTTCGTGATCCCCGATCACTATATCTTTCGAATGCTCTATTCGCAGGGCGTGCCGCTGGAGGCGCTGGGGGTTCCCACGGCCGACGGCACCCCGGTCGAGACGGATCCGAGGCGGATCTGGCGCTTGTTCGCCGAGCATTACCGCCTGTTTCGCGGGACGCCCTCGCGCCTCTGGTTCGAGCACTCGCTGCAAGCCACCTTCGGCATCGAGGAGCGCCTGTCGCCCCAGACGGCCGACGCGATCTACGACCAGATCGCCGATGCGCTCCAGACCGATGCCATGCGCCCGCGCGCTCTTTACGAGCGCTTCAACATCGAGGCCATCGCGACGACGGACTCGGCGCTCGACGATCTCGCCCATCACGACGCGGTGCGCGCGTCCGGCTGGCGGGGCCGCGTGTTGCCGACCTATCGGCCCGATGCCGTGGTGGACCCGGATCGTCCGGGCTTTGCCGAGGCGCTGCAACGCTTCTTTGCGCTGACGGGCGAGCCGCAGACCTATAGCGGCTATCTCGACGGGCACCGCACCCGCCGCGCCTATTTCAAGGCGCGGGGGGCGACGGCGACCGATCACGGCCATCCGTCCGCCCGCACTGCCAATCTCTCGGCGGCGGAATGCGAGCTTCTGTTCTCGAAGATTCTCGCGGGCACAGGCAGCGCGGCGGAGAACGAACTCTTCCGCGCCCAGATGCTCACCGAAATGGCGCGCATGAGCCTCGACGACGGGCTGGTCATGCAGATCCACGCCGGCTCCTCGCGCAATCACAATTCCAAGCTCTTCGAGCGCTTCGGCTTTGATAAGGGCGCGGACATCCCGCAGCGCACGGATTATGTCGGCGCGCTGCGCCCGCTGCTCGATGTCGTCGGCAACGAGGCGGGGCTCACCATCATCCTCTTCACGCTGGACGAGACGGTCTACAGCCGCGAGCTGGCTCCGCTCGCCGGCCATTATCCCGCGCTGCGTCTCGGCCCGCCCTGGTGGTTCCACGACAGCCCGGAAGGCATGATGCGCTTTCGCGAGAACGTCACCGAGACCGCCGGCTTCTACAACACGGTCGGCTTCAACGACGACACGCGGGCCTTCCTGTCCATCCCGGCGCGCCACGATGTGGCGCGCCGGGTCGACTGCGCCTTCCTCGCCAAGCTCGTGGCCGATGGCCGGCTGGACGAGGACGAGGCGCGCGAGGTCGCCATCGACCTGACCTATCGTGTGGTCAAGGACGCCTACAAAATCTGACATGGGCCTGTCGGCCGGGAGACCGGCAGGTTGCAAAGGGAGGATCGACCAATGAACATGAACCGCAGACGCTTCATGGGAACGACGGCGGCCGTGGCCGGCGCAACGCTGTTCGGCGGACGCGCCTTCGCCGCGCTGAAGGCCCCGTCGAGCCCCGTCACGATCACGGTGGCCGATGTCGCCGGCAATCTGGCGCTGACGCAGGCCGCGATGGAGCGCTACACGCAGGCCAAGCCCGAATGGGCGAGCCGCATCGCCTTCACCAAGGCCCCCGCGCCCGAACTGCCCGCCAAGCTCAAGGCGCAGCAAGCGGCGGGCCGGGTCGATATCGACCTCGTGCTGACCGGCACGGACGCCCTGTCGGCGGGCCTCGATCAGGGCATCTGGACCGATCTCAAGCCCTATATGGCCGATCTGCCCAATCTCCAGAGCATCTATATTCCGCAGGCCTACAAGATGCAGGCCATGGCGAAGGACCACGGCGTCGTCGTGTCCTACTACCCGTCCGGTCCGCTGATCGAATACATGCCCGACCGCGTGCCGACGCCGCCCAAGACGGCCGAAGAGCTTCTGGCCTGGACCAAGGCCAACAAGAACAAGTTCATCTATGCGCGCCCCTCCAATTCCGGGCCGGGCCGCACCTTCCTGATGGGCCTGCCCTATATCCTGAAGGATGCCGACCCGCGCGATCCCGTGAAGGGCTGGGACAAGACCTGGGCCTATCTCGAAGAACTCGGCCAGAACATCGAATATTACGCCTCGGGCACGACGCAGACCATGCGCGAGCTGGGCGAAGGCACGCGCGACATCGTCGTCTCGACCACGGGCTGGGACATCAACCCCCGCGTTCTCGGCACCGTTCCGACCGAGGCCGAGGTCGGCACGCTGGCCGGCTTCCATTGGGTGACGGACGCCCATTACATGGTCGTGCCGAAGGGCGTGTCGGAAGAGAAGCTCGCGGTTCTCCTCGACCTCATGAACTTCATGCTGACACCGGAATCCCAAGCCTATGCCTATGACCAGGGTTACTTCTATCCCGGCCCGGCGGTGAAGGATGTGCCGTTGTCCATGGCGCCGCAGGAGAGCCAGGACGCGATCAAGGAATTCGGCCGTCCGCAATACGACCAGTGGATCGCCGACAATCCGCTGGAAACCCCGCTCGACGCCGACAAGCTCGTTGCCGCCTTCCGCATCTGGGACGAGCGGATCGGCGCCAAGAAGGGCTGAAGCTCATAGCCCCGACACGGGCGGCCGGTTGACCCGGCCGCTCCTTCGCTCCGGCCCAGTTGCCGGAGCCGTTCTCCCATCACGCCGGAGATCCCCCGCGATGAACGCCCATAGCTCTTCCGTGTCGGCTTCGGGCCGCGCGTCCGCTCCCCCTGTCGGCGGCGGCCGGCTCGAACTTCTGAACCTTCAACGCGCCTTCGGCACCTATAAGGCGCTGGCCGGCATCGATCTGGCGGTAGAGCGCGGCGAGTTCATCGCGCTGCTCGGGCCATCGGGCTGCGGCAAGTCCACGGCGCTGAACTGCATCGCCGGCCTTCTGCCGCTGACGGGGGGCGAGATTCGCCTTGATGGGCGCCCGATCCACGAGTTGGAGCCGGAAAAGCGCGGCTTCGGCATGGTGTTCCAGAGCTACGCGCTCTTTCCCCATATGACGATCCGCAAGAATGTCGGCTTCGGCTTGGCTATGCAGGGCGTGCCGAAGGCGGAGGCCGAAAGCCGCATCGATGCCGCGCTCGATCTTGTGCGCCTGCGCTCGCAGGGCGACAAGCTGCCGGGCCAATTGTCGGGCGGTCAGCAGCAGCGCGTGGCCATCGCCCGCGCCATCGTCATCCGCCCGCCCATCGTTCTGATGGACGAGCCGCTGTCCAATCTCGACGCCAAGCTGCGCTTGGAGATGCGCGCCGAAATCCGCGCCATCCACGAGGCGATCGGTTCCACCACGATCTATGTCACGCATGATCAGGACGAGGCGCTGTCGCTGGCCGACCGCATCGTCGTCATGTCGGGCGGCCTGATCCGGCAGGTCGGCACGCCCGAAGACCTTTATGAGCGGCCCAACCATGTCGAGGTCGCCGACTTCATGGGCTATCGCACCCGCGTGTCCGGCCGCGTGGCGGATGGGGCTGGCGCGGTGGATCTCGCGAGCGGGCGCATCATCCTGCCGGCGGCGGCCAAACTGCGGCCCGGCACGGCGGTCACCGTCTCGACCCGGCCCGAAGACTTCGTCGCCACGCGCGGCGGCGAAGGTCTCACCGGCACCGTGCGCGCCATCGAATATCGCGGCCGTGCCTGGTTCGGCTCGGCGGCTCTCGCCGACGGAACGGTCGTCTATTTCCGCGCCGACGGGGCGCTGCGCAACGGCGAGAGCGTGACGCTGCGCTTCGACCCCACGCGCACCCTCGTCTTCGAAGGGGAGGGGGCATGAGCGACACCACCCTTTCCGCCGCCCCGCGCGTGATGGCGCGGCCCTCGCTGAAGACGCGCCTCGCCGCCAACGGCATCGACGGCACGACCCTTCTCGTGCTGCCCGGCCTCGTCGCGGTGCTGGCCCTCTTCATCTATCCCTTCGCCTATGGCGTCGTGGATTCGCTGACGCCCACGGACGGCGTCTGGTACGAGAACTACCGCCGCTTCTTCTCCGACCCGTTCCTTTACAACACGATCTCGGCGACGCTCTGGCTCGCCCTGCCGGTGACGCTGCTCAACCTCGCGCTCGCCGTGCCCATCGCCTTTCGCGTGCGCCTCATGCGTCGGCAGCGGCTGCTCACGACGCTCCTTGTTCTCCCCATCACGCTCGGCACGGTTCTGGTGGCCGAAGGGCTCCTGAACTTCCTCGGGCCGCAGGGCTGGTTCAATCGAACGCTGATCTTCATCGGTCTTCTCGAGACGCCGATCCGCCTCACCAACAATTACTGGGGCGTCTTCGCCTCGCTGCTCATCACCGGCTTTCCTTTCGCCTTCCTCTTGACGCTCTCTTATGTGTCGGGCATCGACCCGGCGATCGAGCAGGCGGCGGCGACGCTCGGGGCCAATGCGCGGCGGCGCTTCACGAGAGTCTTCCTGCCGCTTCTGGTGCCGGGCCTTGCCGTCACCTTCTGCCTTGCCTTCGTGCAGGCCTTTGCCGTCTTCCCCTCGGCGGTGCTGCTCGGCGCGCCGGCGGGCGCGACGCGCGTCATTTCGATCGCGGCCTATTCGGCGGCCTTCGAGGAATACAATCACTCGCTCGGCTCGGCGATCGCCATCATCATGGGGCTGGTGCAGCTCGCCGTGGTGCTTCTGGTGCTCGGGATCCGTGGTCTCTTCTATCGCGGCCCCGCCGGCGGAACGAAAGGCTGACCCCATGATCCGCGACCGTGGCATCGGCTCCAAACTCTGGCGAACGGCCGTCTGGGCCGTCACCATCCTCTTCGTGCTCAATCTCCTCGGCGTCATCGCCACCGTGGTGACGAACTCGCTGGCAACGCGCTGGCTCGGCACCTGGCTGCCGGTGGACTTCACCACGCGCTGGTATTTCTCCGCCTGGCGCGAGTTCCAGCTGACCGACGTTCTTCTCGTCACCTTCCAGGTCGTGTTTCTGGTCACGATCCTGTCCGGCCTCATCGGCATCACCACGGCCTATGCCTTGGCGCGGCGGGACTTTCCGGGCAAGCGCTTCGCCATCCTCCTGTTTCTCCTGCCGCTTCTGGTGCCCCCGCTCACCTACGGCATTCCGCTGGCGACCCTCCTCTATCAGGTCGGGCTCGGCGGTTCCTTCTGGGGCGTGGTGATCATCAATCTCGTGCCCTCGATCCCCTTCGTGGTGCTCGTCATGATCCCCTTCATCGAGCAGATCGACCCGCGCGTGGAGGCCGCCGCGCGCGTCTTCGGGGCCGGCACGGGGAGCCTCTTCCTGCGCATTCTCCTGCCGCTGCTGCTGCCGGGCATGCTGGCCGCGCTGCTTCTGGTTCTGGTGCGCACCATCGCCATGTTCGAGCTGACCTTCCTCGTGGCCGGGCCGACAAGCCAGACGCTGGTCGTCTCGCTCTATTACGCGGTCTTTGCGTCCGGCGTGCGCGCCTCGCAGTCGATCGACGCCATGGCCGTGGTCTATATGGTCACGACACTCTTCTGGCTCGTGCTCGCCCTGCGATTCGTCAATCCGACGCAGATCGTGGCTAGAGCCAAGCAGTCCCAGCCGGCGCATTGAGCGCCGGCCCCATCGTGAGGCCCAAGGGAAACCCGACATGACCCGCCTGTCCGAGACCGCTCTCGCGAACCTTCCGTCCAGCGTCCAGCGCCCCGCCTATAACCGCACGGACGTGAAGGTCGGCATCGTCCATCTCGGACTCGGCGCGTTCCACCGCGCCCATCAGGCCGTGATGACGGAAGCGGTGCTCGCCTCGGGCGATCTGAGCTGGGGCATTGCCGGCGTGTCGCTGCGCAGCCCCGACACGCGCGATGCGCTGGAACCGCAGGACGGGCTCTACACGGTGGCCGTGCGCGGCGCTGAGGGCGGTCGCTTCGAGGTGATCGGCGCGATCCTCCAGAGCCTCGTCGCGCCGGAAGATCCCGAAGCCGTCCTCGCCCTTATGGCGGCGCCGGACACGCGCATCGTCTCCTTGACGGTGACCGAAAAGGGCTACTGCCACAAGCCGGCGACGGGCGAACTCGACGAGGCCCATCCCGGCATCGTTCATGATCTGGCTGAGCCAACCAAGCCCCAGACCGCGATCGGGTTCCTCGTCGAGGCGCTGGATCGCCGTCGCCGCGCCGGCTTGCAGCCCTTCACGGTTCTCTCCTGCGACAATCTCCCGTCCAACGGGCGCACGGTCGCCAAGGTCGTCACGCGCTTTGCCGAACTGCGGGATGCCGAACTCGGCGCCTGGGTCCGCGAGCATGTGGCCTTCCCTTGCACCATGGTGGACCGGATCGTGCCGGCCACCACCGACGCCGATCGCGCGCTGGTGGCCGAGGCCCTGGGCGTCGAGGATGCCTGGCCCGTCATGGCCGAGCCCTTCACCCAATGGGTGGTGGAGGATCATTTCCCCACTGGGCGTCCGCAATGGGAGCTGGGCGGCGCGACCTTCGCGAGCGAAGTCGAGCCCTTCGAGCTGATGAAACTCCGCCTTCTCAATGGCTCGCATTCGACGCTCGCTTATCTCGGCTACCTCTCGGGCCATGAGACGGTCGCCGACGCCATGGCCGCGCCGGGCTTCGCCGAGCTACTGGAAGCCATGATGCGCGAGGAGGTCACGCCGACGCTCCCCAGCCTTCCGGGCTTCGATCTCACCGCCTATCGCGCCGCCCTTCTGGAGCGTTTCCGCAATCCGGCGCTGCGCCATCGCACTTGGCAGATCGCCATGGACGGCTCGCAGAAGCTGCCGCAGCGGCTTCTCGGCACGATCCGCGACCGGCTGAAGGCGGGCGCGGGCTTTGAGCGTCTGGCGCTCGGCGTCGCGGCTTGGATGGTCTATGCCACCGCGCATGACGAGCATGGCCAGCCGATCGACGTGCGCGATCCGCTGGCGGCGCGTTTTGCCGAGGCGACCGCCGACAAGCGCACGGCGGAGGCGCTGGTCGAGGCCTATTTCCAGTTCCCGGAAGTTTTCGGTGCGGACCTGACGCACGATCCGCATTTCCGCGAGGAGGTCACGCGCGAGTTGGCGGGGCTGCTTGCCATCGGCGCGGCGCGGACGGTGGCGGAAGTCGGAGGCCACTGAAAGTCAGCCGCTCTCAAGCAGCGTCGCGAAAAGTCCAAACGGCCCATGTCGGATCGATCCGACATGGGCCGTTTGCCGTTGTGCCGAAGCCGGTAAGAGGGCCGGCGTCACCGCCCTTGGGTTAGATTTACCCTTTGTTGCCCCTCTTGGCTGAGAGCCGGAAAAGAGAGGGAACATTCCGAAGGTGTTAGCTCGCCATCAAGGAGTTTCCCTCAAGTTGTAATCAGAATTAATTAGAAGAAGTGCTAACGCGCCTCTTATTATCAGCATCGATGATGTTTTTCGTCCCGAGATCGTAAAAGTTCCATTCGAGTGAATGGGATGTTGTGAATTTGTATTCGTCGCAACGTGTCCGTCGTTGCCGTAGCGTCAATGGTTGTGTCGTGGGGTTTATTCTATGCGTATGACGATCAAGGCAAAGCTCGCCGGAGCGTTCGGCGGTGTGCTGCTGCTGCTGGGGGCCAGCGGTTATATGGCGGTGGCGGGTCTGGGGCAGACCAATGCCGCCATGACGAGCTTCACCCAGACAACCTTCGTTCAGTCACAGAACGGGTTGGCCATCTCGACCGCCGTGGCCGATATTCGTCGCTTGATGCTTCGTATGCTTCTGTCGAATGACAGTCAGATGCTGGAGGCGCAAAAGTCGCGGCTTGCGCAAAACTGGGAGACGATCGACGCGTCTCTCAAGCGTTTGGAGGCTGCCACCAGCGCGGCCGATCAGCCGAGCCTCGCAGAGTTCCATGCACTGGTGGACGGCTTCCGCGTCGCTGTCCAGTCTGCGACCGTTCAATTGCAAAAAGCCAATATCGAAGCGGGCAACGTAGCCATCTTGGAGATTGGGAAGGTCGTTGATCCCGTGGTGTCCGACCTCACGGGTATCCGCGACATGCTGCGCCGGGAGAATGCCCCGGCTCTGTCGCAGCGCGTTGATGACCTGTTGGAGACGATCGCTACGTCTCGCATGGCTGCGATTTCGGCGGTCGTGCTCTCGGACGACAAGCAGATCCAGGTGGCGGCCGACCTCGTCGAACAGAATTCACAATCCATCGCGCAACAGATCGTCAATCTGACGCGCGACCTGCCGTCCGCTGACGCGACGAGCATGACACGCCTGAAGAGCGAATGGGAAAAGGCTACGGCCGTTCTGAAGCAACAAGCCGAGATCGGGGTCGTCAACGACTTCGCGAAGGCGCAGGATATGCTCGACAAGCAGGTTGTGGCGGCAGGTGACAAGCTCACCACCTATGTCGGTCAGCTCAATCGCAACCTCGCGCAGACCGCCACCGATGTCGCGGCGCAGGCTCAGACCTCCTATGACACCATCCGCTTCGATCTGATCGCGCTCATCATCGGCGCTGTGCTCGTGGGGGCCGCTGCCGCCGTCTGGATCTCGCTTTCGATTTCGCGGGGCCTTTCCAAGTCCGTGGCTCTGGCCGAGGCCATCGGCTCCGGCGACCTGACGCAACGCGCGGCGATCACCACGCGCGACGAGATCGGCGATCTCCAGCTGGCCATGAACGGCATGTCCGACAAGCTGAGCGAGATTGTCTCCGACGTCATCAACTCGTCCAGCCAGGTCGCGGCCGGTGCCCGTCAGTCTGCCGTGACCGCCGAGCAGTTGAGCCAGGGCGCCAGCGAGCAGGCCGCTTCGACCGAGCAGATCGGCCAGGGCGCGAACGAGCAGGCCGCCTCCACGCAGCAGCTGAGCCAGGGCGCCACCGAACAGGCGGCCGCGATGGAACAGGCCTCCTCGGCCATGGAAGAAATGGCGGCCAATATCCGCCAGAACGCTGAAAATGCCGGCGCCACGGCCAAGATCGCCGGGAACGCCTCGCAGAACGCGCAGAAGAGCGGCGTCGCCGTCGCCAACTCCGTCGACGCCATGCGCACCATCGCCGAGAAGATCCGCATCGTTCAGGAAATCGCCCGTCAGACCGACCTTCTCGCTCTGAACGCCGCGATCGAAGCTGCCCGCGCCGGTGCCCATGGCAAGGGCTTCGCGGTGGTCGCCTCCGAAGTGCGCAAGCTCGCCGAGCGCAGTCAGGCCGCCGCGAGCGAGATCAGCTCGCTCTCGACCTCGACGCTGCACGTCTCGGAAGAGGCCGGTCGGATGCTGGAGCAGCTCGTTCCCGACATCCAGCGCACGGCCGATCTCGTGGCCGAAATCTCCGCGGCCTGCCGCGAGCAGAATTCGGGTGCCGAGCAGATCAATCAAGCGATCCAGCAGCTCGATCAGGTCACGCAGCAGGTCAGCAATTCGGCCACGCAGATCGACCAGATCGCGCAGCAGACCAGCGTCGCCATCCAGTCCCTCGATCAGGTCACGCAGCAGAACGCCAGCGCGGCCAACGAAATGTCGGCAACGGCCGAACAGCTTGCCGCCGAGGCCCGCCGTCTGGCCGATCGCGTCAGCTACTTCCAGCTGACCGGTCAGCGCGACCGCCCGGCAGCCCCGATGTCCGTGGTCCTCGACGCGCCGGTCGCCCGGCCGGCGGCAGCCGGAGACGCCCGCACGCTCCAGTCGCAGGTCGGTCGCTTCGCAGCCTCGCGCCCTGAGCGGACCCCGCAGCCTTCGGCTCAGCGTTCCGGCTTCGAACTGGATCTCGGCGAAACCGATCCGCAGAAGGGCTTCGAGCGCATGAGCGCCTGACACGCATGAGCGCCTGACAAAGGAATCCTTCGTCATCGTCTCTTCGGCTCGCCCGGCTATATCTGCCGGGCGAGCCGAACCGTCTCGCGATGAAACCCTCCAGCGGCGCGCGCTGATTTCCCGTTGAAAGAGCTCCATGACCGTTGTTGCCGGCTTCGAATATCGGGATGGAAAGCGGGTTCGCGAGGTCTCGCTCTTCGAGCCGCTTCCCCGGCGCGAGCCCGGCAGCTTCATCTGGATCGGCATTGCCGATCCGACGGAAGCCGAGATGGAGGCGATCGGCCGGTGTTTCGATCTTCATCCCTTAGCGCTGGAGGATGCGCGCCAGCCCCATGTGCGCCCGAAGCTCGAAGTCTATGATCGCGACCTGTTCCTCGTGGCGCGCACGGCGATGCGCGAGGGCGACCATATCCGCTACGGCAACACGTCGATCTTCGTCTGCGACGATGTGATCGTCACGATCCGCACGGGCTCGCACAGCGATCACAAGCCGCTACGCGCCAAGCTGGAAGCCTCACCCTTGCTCCTGCGATATGGTGTCGATTACGTGCTTTACGGCGTTCTCGACTTCGTGGTCGCCAATTACGAGCCGGTTCTGGAATCGATCGAGGAAGATCTGTTCGACATGGAGCGGCAGGCGCTCGACACGTTTCTGACGCGCGCCGAGATCAACCGGCTCTTCGCCATCCGCCGCGAGCTGGCCCGCTTCGGGCGCATCATGGGGCCGATGGAGGAGATGCTGGAGCGCCTGACCCATCTGGCGCTGAAAAGCCTGGATGAGGATGTGCGCCCCTATTTCAGCGATGTCTATGGCCGCGTGCGCCGCGCCTCCGCGCGCATCGAAGGCGCGCGGGACAGTATCACCGCGACGCTCGAAGCCTCCTCGCTCCTGGAGCAGCACCGGCAGGGCGAGATCACCCGCCAGCTCGCCGCCTGGGCCGCGATCCTCGCCGTGCCCACCGCCATCGCCGGCGTTTACGGGATGAATTTCGAAAACATGCCCGAGCTTCACTGGCGCTACGGCTATTACATGGTGCTATCAGCCATTCTGACGGTCGCCGGCTTTCTGTTCTGGCGCTTCCGCCGCAGCGGATGGCTTTGACGCCGATCCGCTATGCCTGTCCGGCGGCATAAAGATCCGATTGCCGGTCGAGATGACGCGTCATGAGGAGCATCGCGGCGGCGGCCGCCATCATGCCGGTGGCCGAGAGAATGGCGGTTCGAAAGTCGAAAAGGCTGGCGAGCCCGCCGAGCAGCGCCGAGGCCATCAGCCCGCCGACGAAGAGCGAGTTCATGTAGAGCGAGGTCGCCCGGCCGATTCGCCCGCGCGCGAAGCCCTGCACGAAACTGGCGCTGACGCCCGCGAACACGCCGTAATAAAGCCCCTCCAGAGCCGCGCCCAGCACGAGATGTGGGATTGAGTGTGTTTGAGCCAACACCCCATAGGCGAGGATGCCGAGACCTGCGGAAAGAACCAGGCAGCGCCGCGCGCCGATCCGCCGCAAGAGAGGTGCGCTGGCCAGAATGACCAAAACCTCCATGAAGCATTTCACCGCAAAGGACAGGCCCGGCGCATAGGTCGGCAGGCCCGCTTCCCGGACATAGAACAGCGGCAGCGCCGCCGTGCACAGGACATGCGAAATCGAGAAGAGAAAGCAGGCGCCGGTGGCGAGCCAGAGCGCCGGGTTCGGCGCTTCCGCTTCGGCCTGCGACCCAAGCCCGCTCTCCTTGGAGGCTGCGATCTTGCGAAAGCCTGATGGCAGACAGATCCAGCCAAGGCCGAGCGTGACGGCGCAGAGAAGCGCGCTTCCTTCGAACGCTACCGCGCTTCCCCATCGATCGGCTGCGCCGAAGGCGAGCGCCGGGCCGATCATCCAGCCGAGCGAGGTCATGGTGCGAAGGCGCGTGTTGTATCGCGCCGCGTCGAGGCCCTCCCGTTCGGCATAAAGGCGACCGAAGGAATAGAGGCTGGAGGTCGCCGAATTGCCGAGCGCCAAAAGGGGGGCAGCGAGGACCAGAAGGGCCGGGAAGCCATGCGGCAGCACCAGAACGACGACGCCGAGCAGGCGCAAGGCATTGGCGGCGGAGACGAGCCGCGCGATGCGTGCGCCCCCATCGATCCGCTCGCCACAGAAGCGGTTGGCTCCCACGGTCACCAGCGTCGCCACGGCCGCGTAGAGGCTCATCGCCCAGGGCGGCTGGTGCAGATCCTCCACGATATGGAACCCCATGAAGGTCGCGAGCGAGGCGCTGGCCAGCGCCACGGCGAAGAGACTGACCAGAATGAAAACGGAATTCGGGCCGCCGGTGGACTGGCGGTTGGCGTCTTGGGTCATGGCTTGGGGTCCGGCGGCTTCGATCCGGCTC
>NZ_BBWM01000043.1:0-44093 GCF_001463805.1 Aureimonas sp. D3
CGGCGGCTTCGATCCGGCTCCGCGCCGGGAAGGGCCCGCCTCTAAGCGCGCAGCGTGTCGTCCCGATGACAGCTTTGCTCACGCCGGTTCGCTTGGAGGGCAGGCCGCGTTAACAAACATCCGTGACGGCGAAAGTCGCAGTTGACATATGTCGAGTGATATCTGAAAAAAGTCACATGGACGCCGAGGGGAGTCGGCGGGGAGGTTGAAGGCGGGGGCCGGGAAGAGGCTTCGCCTTCGGGAGGAATGCCATGTCGACACCGCTTCTGCGGGTTGAGGGCTTGCGCAAGTCGTTCGGCGGCGTTGCGGCCCTGAAAGACGGCCGTTTCGAGCTGGCCCCCGGTTCCGTTCACGCGCTCTGCGGCGGCAATGGCGCGGGCAAGTCCACCTTTCTTTCCATCCTGATGGGTATTCACCAGCGCGACGGCGGCACGATCTGGCGCGGCGAGCGCGAGGTCGAGTTTTCGAGCCCCGCCGAGGCGCTGGCCGCAGGCATCGCGATCATCGAGCAGGAGCTGAGCCCGGTTCCGTTCATGACGGTGGCCGAAAACATCTATCTCGGCCGCGAGCCCTCGGGCCGTTTCGGCGGCATCGACTTTCGCGCCATGAACCGCAACGCGCAGAGCCTTCTGGGTGGGCTCGGCTTCGACATTCGCGCCAACCAGACCATGCAGACGCTGACGGTTGCGCAGATGCAGCTGGTCGAGATCGCCAAGGCGCTGAGTCACGACGCCGACGTCATCTTCATGGACGAGCCGACCTCGGCTATCGGCGAGCGCGAGGCGCAGCAGCTTTTCTCCGCCATCGAGCGGCTGAAGGCGCAGGGGCGCGGCATCGTCTATGTCTCGCACCGCCTGTCCGAAATCTTCCAGATCGCCGACAGCTACACCGTGTTTCGCGACGGGGCCTATGTCGCGAGCGGCAAGCTCGCCGAGACCGATCGCCCGTCGCTGATCCGGATGATCGTGGGCCGTGAGCTCGGCGAGGAATATATCAAGACCAACGCGCCGACCGAAGAGGTCGGTCTGGAGGTCGAGAGCCTGTCGAGCCCCGGCCGGATCGAGGACATTTCCTTCTCCGTGCGCAAGGGAGAAATCTTCGGCATCTATGGCCTGATGGGCTCGGGCCGCACCGAGATCTTCGACTGCATCTTCGGTCTCGATCCTAAACGCGAGGGGCAAATCCGCGTCGAGGGCGCGCCGGTCTCGATCTCCGGCCCGCGCGACGCGATGCGCGAGGGCATCGCCCTCGTGACCGAGGACCGCAAGCAGACCGGCCTCAACCTGTCGGACTCCGTGCGCTCCAATATCGCGCTGGCCAGCCTGCCCGAAATGAGCCCCGGCTTCGTCATGCGCGGCAAGGCCGAGGTCGAGGCGAGCCGCGCCATGATCGAGCGCTTCGCCATCAAGGCGGCGCGCGACACGATGCCGGTCTCGGGTCTCTCGGGCGGAAACCAGCAGAAGGTCGTGCTCGGAAAGTGGTTCCTGCGCAATCCCCGCCTTCTGCTTCTGGACGAGCCGACGCGCGGCGTCGATGTCGGCGCCAAGCGTGAGATCTACCGTGTCATCTGCGACTTCGCGGCGTCGGGCGGCACGGTCGTCATGATCTCCTCGGAGATCGACGAGGTGCTGGGCATGTCCGACCGCATCATGGTGATGCGCGGCGGACGCGCCGCCGGCATCCTGCCGCGCGCGGAAGCCAGCGCCCAGTCGCTCGTCCATCTGTCGACCTGAGCCTCGCGCGTCGCGCCTCAAGAAACGTCTCGAACGCACCGGGAGAACAGCGTTGTCTGACATCGGTATGAAGCCCGCCACCGGCTGGCTCGGCTCGGAGCGCCGCCGGCTCCTGATCCAGGAATACGGGATCTTCATCGCCTTCCTCGTTCTGGTGGCGGTGCTCGCCTTCTCGAACGAATATTTCCTGACGGCCGGCAATATCTCGAACGTTCTGCTGCAGACGTCGATCAACGGCATTCTGGCCATCGGCATGACCTTCGTCATCCTGACACGCGGCATCGACCTTTCGGTCGGCTCGGTCGTGGCGCTGGCCGGCATGGTGAGCGCGAGCCTTGCCACCACCTCGCCGGCGGGCGTCGCGGGCGGTCCCTATCCCGTGGCCCTGGCGCTGGCAGCCGGCATTCTCGTCGGTGTCCTGTCGGGCTCGATCGTCGGCGTGATCGTCTCGCGTTTCTCGGTGCCGGCTTTCGTCGCGACGCTCGGCATGTTGTCGGCGGCGCGCGGCGCGACGCTGATCTATGGCAATGGCCGCCCGGTGCCGGGCCTCGTGCCCGACTTCCGCGTCATCGGTACGGGCAATGTGCTCGGCATTCCCATGCCCGTCGTGATCCTCGCCGGCGTCTTCATCCTGTCCTGGTGGGTGCTCTCGCGCACCCGGTTCGGACGCTATATCTACGCCGTCGGCGGCAATCCGCACGCCGCCAAGACGTCGGGCATCGACGTCACGCGCATTCGCTTCCTTGTCTATGTCATCTCGGGCGCTCTCTCGGGTCTGGCCGGCATGATCCTTTCGGCGCGCACGGGCTCGGCCCTGCCGCAGGCGGGCGTCGCCTATGAGTTGGACGCGATCGCGGCTGTGGTGATCGGCGGCACCTCGCTGTCGGGCGGCGTCGGCCGCGTCACAGGAACGCTGATCGGCGCGCTCATCATCGGCGTCATGAACAACGGCCTCGATCTCCTCGGCATCCAGTCCTACTACCAGCAGATCCTGAAGGGCGCCTTGATCGTCGGCGCGGTGATGCTGGACCAGACGCGCAAGCACTCCGCCTGACGCGCGTACTCTCTTGGCCGGCGGAGGAGCCGGCCCAGCCCAACGGAGCACCATCCTGGCGCTCCCGCCTACATCCTACAGGGAGGGAACACCCCATGAAGAAGCTCATGCTCGCCTTCGCCATGGCCTCGGCGCTCTACGCGCCCTCGGCGATGGCCCAGGAGAAGCTGAAGATCGGCGCGACCGTCTACGGTCTCAACGCCGAGTTCATGCAGATCTGGACGGCTGCTCTGCAGAAGCATCCGGCTGTTCAGAAGGGCGAAGTCGAAGTCACGATCTTCGACGGCCGCTATGATGCGCTGGTCCAGCAGGAGCAGTTCAACACGATGATCACGCAGAAATACAATGCGATCATCTTCGTGCCGATGGACATCGAGGCGGGTGCCGCCGCCGTGCAGGCCGCTCATGACGCCGGCATCCCGGTCGTCGGCTCCAACGCCCGCGTCAACTCCGACCTGCTCACCTCCTATGTCGGCTCCAACGACGTCGAGGCCGGCGAGCTGGAAGCCAAGTCCGTTCTCGACAAGATGGGCTGCAAGGGCAATGTCGTGATCATCGAAGGCCCGATCGGCCAGTCCGGCCAAATCCAGCGCCTCGAAGGCAACGAGAAGGCGCTGGCCGCCTGCCCGGACGTGAAGGTTCTGGAGCAGCAGACGGCCAACTGGTCGCGCGCCGAGGCCCAGACCCTCATGGAAAACTGGCTGACCTCGCATCCCGGCCAGATCCAGGGCGTCATCGGCCAGAACGACGAGATGGCGCTCGGCGCGATCGAGGCGATCAAGGCCGCGAACCTCAAGGTCTCCGACTTCGCCATTGCCGGCATCGACGGCGTGACGGACGCGATCAACGCCGTGAAGCGGGGCGAGATGGCCTCCATCCTGCAGGACGCGAACGCGCAGGCGCAGGGCGCGCTCGACGTCGCCATCAAGGCCGTGAAGCCGGACTACAAGCCGGAATCGCCGATCTGGCAGCAATATCCCTCGATGAAGTGGGACGATGGCAAGGACAAGACCTATCTCGTGCCTTGGACGCCGGTGACGCTCGAGAACGCCGACAAGCTTCTGGAATCCCGCAAGTAATCATCGAACGGGGAGCGGCCGGCTCGTCGGCCGCTCCCCCATCCCGGGCTATGGGGCGACGCCCGCCTCTCTCCTCCCATCCGGTTCCTCCCCCGGTGCGGGCGTCTCCCGACAGGCCGAAGGCTGAAAGTCTTCCGTCAGCGCAATCGAACATCGAAGGAAAGGCGTCATGAGCGAAGTCACGCCGCAGGTGGATTTGAACTTCTCGCTGGCCGGCAAGGTCGCGCTCGTCACGGGCGGCAGCTCCGGCATCGGCGCGGCGATCGCGGAAGCCTATGCCCAGAAGGGGGCGCAGGTCGCCGTTCTCGACATCCAGGCGGAAGCCGCCGAAGCCAAGGCCGCGTCGCTCGGCAACGGCGCGAAAGCCTTCCGCTGCGACGTGTCCGACGCCGCCTCCGTCGAAGCGGCGGTTCAGGGCGTGCTCCAAGCGTTCGGGCGCATCGACATTGCCGTCAACAGCGCCGGCATCGTCGCGCTCGCCCCGGCCGAAAGCCTCTCGCTCGACGCCTGGGACAAGACCATCGCGATCAATCTCAAGGGCACCTTCCTCGTGGCGCAGGCCGTGGGCCGCGCGATGATCGCGGCCGGTAAGGGCGGCAAGATCGTCAATCTCGCCTCACAGGCCGGCACGGTCGCGATCGACGAGCACGCGGCCTATTGCGCCTCCAAGTTCGGCGTCATCGGCCTGTCCAAGACGCTCGCCGCCGAATGGGGCAAGCACGGCATTTGCGTGAACACGATCTCGCCGACGATCGTGCTGACCGATCTCGGCCGCAAGGCCTGGAGCGGCGAGAAGGGCGAGGCCGCCAAGGCGCGCATCCCCGCCGGGCGCTTCGCCTATCCGCAGGAAATCGCGGCGGCCGCGGTTTTCCTTGCCTCCAACGGGGCGGATATGATCAACGGCGCCGACCTTCTGGTCGACGGCGGCTATACCATCATCTGATTTCGGGAACGGATCGCAGGACATGATGCAGCGTTTCATCAACAATCCGGACGAGGTGGTGGAAGATACGGTGAAGGGCTTCGTGAAAGCCCATTCCGATCTCGTCCGCCTGTCGGAGCGCAATCGGCGCGTGATCGTCTCGACCTTCGCGCCCAAGGCCGGCAAGGTCGGCGTGGTGACGGGCGGCGGCTCGGGTCACGAGCCCGCCTTCATCGGCTATACCGGCCAGAACATGCTGGACGCGGTGGCCGTGGGCGAACTATTCTCCTCGCCGACGGCCAAGAGCTTCCATGACGCGATGGTCGAGGCCAATGGCGGCGCGGGCGTTATCTGCCTCTACGGCAATTATGCCGGCGACAACATGAACGTGAAGATGGCGACCAAGCTCGCCGCCAAGGACGGGATCGAAGTCGCGACCGTCGTCGCCAATGACGATGTCTGCTCGGCCCCGCTCACCGAGCGCGAGAAGCGCCGAGGCGTCGCGGGCGAGATTATGATGTGGAAGATCGGCGGCGCCAAGGCGGCCGAGGGTGCGAGCCTCGAAGAGGTACGCGTCACCGCCCAGCGCGCCATCGACAATTGCCGCTCGATCGGCGTCGGTCTCGGCCCCTGCACGCTTCCTGCCGTCGGCCACCCGAACTTCCAGATCGAGGCCGGCACGATGGAGGTCGGCATCGGCCATCACGGCGAGCCGGGCATCCGCGTGGAGCCGCTGAAGACCGCGGCCGAAGTCGCGCGCGACATGGCAACGATCGTGCTCGACGATCACGCGCTCGCCGAGGGTACCGAAGTCGCCGTTCTCGTCTCGGGTCTCGGCGCGACGCCGCTGAACGAGCTCTACATCCTGAACGACACGATCGAAGAGGAGATCGCCCGGCGCGGTCTCAAGATCCACCGCACCTATGTCGGCAATTATTTCACCTCGCTCGAAATGGTGGGCGCGACGCTGACGGTGATGGCGCTGGACGAGGAGCTGAAGAGCCTTCTCGACAAGGAGGCCCGCTCGCCCGGCCTCGCGCAGGCTTGAGGAGAGGAACGATGCAGAGCTTTCCCAATGCCGGCGGCGATCAGATCATCCTCGCCATGGCGGACAAGATCATCGAGAACCGGGCCTATCTCTCCGAAATCGACGGCAAGATCGGCGACGGCGACCATGGCGTGAACATGGCCAAGGGCTTCGGCATGGCGGCGGAGCGGCTGAAGGGCCGCGACGCGACGCTCACTGAGGCTATGGAAGCCTTGAGTGAAGTGCTGATGGGCGAGATCGGCGGCTCCATGGGCCCGCTTTACGGCATGATGTTCACCGAATTTGCCGAAGCAACGGGTGAGAACGAGCGCATCGACGCGGCCACCTTCTCGGCCATGCTCCATAAGGGGCTGGAGGGCATCCAGTCCATCGGCTCGGCCAAGGTCGGCGACAAGACGCTGATCGACACGCTGGTGCCCGCAGTCGAAGCCTTCGACGCGGCGAACGCGGCCGGTCAGCCTTTCGCTGAGGCGCTTGACGCGCTGGTTGCGGCTGCCGAGACGGGGCGCGACTCCACGATTGATCTCGTGGCGAAGATCGGCCGCGCCAGCCGGCTCGGCGAGCGCTCGCGCGGCGTGCTCGATGCCGGCGCGACCTCCTGCGCCATGATCCTCACGACCTTGGCCGAGGGCGCGAAGGCTCGGCTCGCGGCCTGATCCCGTCACCGCCCCGGTTCCACCCGCCGGGGCGGTGATTGCGCTTCACAGCCGCGCCGTGTGAAAGGTGATCGCAAAGGCAAGCCAGACGAGGCGGCGTGACAGCGGCGAGAGACAAAGCCAAAACGACGAAGTCGCAGGCGGGCGAGGACACCGCGCCGATCCCGCTGCGCTTTGGCGACGATCCGCAGCTTTGGGCCGCCTGGCTGTATTACGAAGAGGGCCTGACCCAAGGCGAGATCGCCGATGCCATGGGCGTGTCCCGCGCCACGGTGAATGCCACGCTGGCCGATGCACGGGTGCGCGGCGTCGTGGACATTACGATCGAGCCGCAGCGGCTGGCCGCGCTTACGCTGGCGCGCGAGGTGAAGCGCCATTTCGGGCTGCACGACTGCTTGGTCGTGCCGACCTCCGGTCCGCCCGGCCAGCATATCGACCAGCTCGGGCGCGCCGGTGGACTCGCGCTGATCGACACGCTGCGCTCGGGTGATACGCTCGCGGTCGCCTGGGGGCGCACGGTCATGGCCATCGCCCGCCAGCTTCGCGCGCGCCCGCTTCAGGATCTGCGCGTGGTGCAGGCGACAGGCGGCATGAGCACCGGGGGGCCGGATTCGCCGGAGCTTTGCGCCAGCGCCATCGCCGAAGCGCTGGGCGCGGTCTGCCTGCCGCTGACGGCACCCGGCATCGTCTCCTCGCCGCAATTGCGCGCCCTGCTCTTAGCCGAGCCGCTCTTGCGCGCGCAGTTCGAGGCGCTGCGCGGAGCGAGCCGCGCGCTCATCGGCATCTCCTCGCTGCGTCCCAATTCCACCATCCACACGTCCGGCTTCTTCGACGCCGTGCCCTTGCAGGATTATCTGGCGCGCAATGCCGTCGGCGTGCTCGCAGGGCGTTTTCTCGGGCCGAATGGCGAGCCCGTGGAAGGGCCGCTGGACGAGCGCACGATCGGCCTATCGCTCGCCGATCTCGCGCACATCGAACGACGCATCGCGGTGGCCGGCGGGTTCGATAAGGTGCCGGCCATTCTGGCCGCCCTGCGCGGTCGCCATTGCAACGTGCTGGTCACCGACGCGGCGACGGCGCGTGGCCTGCTCGACGCCGAGGGCGTCGTCAGCCAGCCGGCCCCCAAACGCGGCGCAAAACCGGCCGACCCTGCGGCCGCGGCCGGACCCGAGCTTCAGCGCCGCTTCGTCAAGAAATTCCTGAACGACCCGGACGATGTTGTGGACGAAATGCTGGATGGCGCGGCCCGCGCCCACCGCGAGCATCTCGTTCCCATTCCCGGCGCGCGGCGCGCCTTCATGGCGAAGGAGGGACCAAGGGACGGCCATGTCGCGCTGGTCGTCGGCGGCGGCTCGGGCCACGAGCCCTGCTTTCTCGGCTATACCGGGCGCGGCATGGCGAGCGCGGTGGCGGTCGGCAACGTCTTTTCCTCGCCTCCGCCCGACCCGATCCTGCGCGCGGCGCGCGCCGCCTCCGGCGGGGCCGGCGTCCTCTTCATCTACGGCAATTATGCCGGCGACACGATGAACTTCGAAATGGCCGCCGAGTTGGCCGGCGAAGAGGGCATTGCCGTGCGCACCGTCGTGACGACCGACGACGTCGCCTCCTCGCCGCTGGAGGATCGCGACGGGCGTCGCGGCGTCGCGGGCAATGTCTTCGTGTTCAAGGTGGCGGGCGCGGCCTGCGATCTCGGCTGGTCGCTCGATGCCTGCGAACAGGCCGCGCGCCGCGCCAATGCGCGCACCACCACGATGGGCGTCGCGCTGGAGCCCTGTTCCATGCCGCAAAGCCGGCGCTTCAATTTCGCGATCGGGCCGGACGAGATGGAAGTCGGCGTCGGGATTCACGGCGAGCCGGGCGTCTCGCGCGAGACGATGCGCCCGGCCGACGCCGTGGTGGATACGATCATGGACCGCATTCTGGCCGAACTGCCCAAGGAATCAGGCGGGCGTGTTGCCGTTCTCGTCAATTCCTTCGGCGCGACGCCGTTGATGGAGCTCTATGTCCTATATCGCCGTGTCGAGCAGCGTCTTCAGGCGCGAGGGTTGAGCGTGGCGCGCAACTGGATCGGACATTACTGCACCTCACTCGACATGGCGGGCGCGTCAGTCTCGGTTCTCCATCTCGACGACGAGCTGCTGCGCCTGCTCGACCATCCCTGCGACACGCCCTTCTTCCGTGTCGGCGGTGCGGTTTGACGGGCGAGCGCTGGGGAGCAAGGCGCGAAATGGTCTGTTTGCCTTGCGAACCGTAGGTTGGACATTCTAGAGCAATGCCGTCGAGCGGCGGTTCGACAGAAATGCTCCAGGCTTTTGTTTTCTGCATCGTCCCGGCGCGAAAGCTGATTCGGCTCTCGCTGGAAATGCTCTAGACCGGACCCGTGTTCATGCCGCGCCGGGAGGGCGCCAAGGCTCATGCAACAGAACAGACCCGATCCGATCGCCGCGCTGTTCGCGGCCGTGTCCGAGGTGGTCGAAGCCCAGAAGTCCTATCTGTGCGAACTCGACGGGCCGATCGGCGATGGCGATCACGGAACCACGATGGCGCTGGGGTTCCGCGCGGTGCAGCGCGCTTTGGCGGGCGGTCCGGCCACCGATCCGGCCGAGACGTTCCGGCGCGCGGCGGCGGCTTTTCTGGATGCGGTGGGTGCCTCCACCGGACCGCTCTACGCCACCGGCTTTCGCCGCGCGGCGCAGCGGCTCGACGGGCGCGAGGGCTTCGCCACCGAAGAGCAGGTTCTGATGCTGGAAGGCGTGGCGGCCGGGATTGCCGAGCGCGGCAAGGCGAGGCGCGGCGACAAGACCATGCTGGATGTTTGGTTGCCGGCGGCGGAAGCCGCGCGGGGTGCCTTGGACGTGGATCGGCCCATCTGGCCAGCGGCGCTGGAAGCGGCCGAGCGCGGGGCGGAAGCGACCGGCGCGATGGTGGCCTCGCGCGGGCGGGCGGCACGTTTGGGCGAGCGCTCGCTCGGCCATCTCGACCCCGGCGCGGTGTCGGCGGCGTTGATACTGAAAGCGATGGCCGGCGTGCTCGGCTGAGCCGCCAGCCCCTTTTTCGTGTCAGGCCGCAAGGCTCGGGCGAACCGTCCCGTCCAGCGCGCTGAGAACCCAGCCTTTCAATCGCGCGGCGTCGAGCGCTGTGGTCGTATCGACATCGAGCCGAGGCCCGAGGTCGAGCGGCCGGGCGCGGGCGGCGAGCGCGATGAGTTCGGGCACATAGTCGAGGCCGGGATGGCCGACGGGCCGATCCGCCACGCGCGCGGCGTAGCGCGCGCCGATCGTCTCGGGCGGCGCGCTGCACCAGAGTTCCACCACCGAGCCGACGCCGGCATCCGCCAGGAGCGGATCAAGGAAGTCTCTGGGCTGAAACCCGAACCAGGCATCGAGGATCAAAGTGGTGCCCTCGGGCGCTTCACGTGCCAGCGCGAACATCGCCGCCATGCTGGCGCGCCCGAGCTTGCGGTTGAAAGGTCGGTCCACGCCTTCGATCTCAGTGAGGAACGGGTTCTTCACCGTGTCGATCGACAAGATGGGCCAGCCCGTCGCGTCCGACAGGGCGCGCGCGACGCCGCTCTTGCCGCTGGCTGGAACGCCGTTGACGAGAACGAGACGCTTCTGCGTAGAGGATCGCTCGGGGAGCGCCGCCAGCGCCGCGCCGATCACGCCGGCATCGTCCCCCAGCCGCGCGGGCGCGACCGGGCTGTCATACCAGCAGGCGACTTTCTCGATGCCGGAGAGCGCGGCAAAAGCCGCCTCTCCGAGGCCACCGCCGAGAAGCACGAGCTCGGGGTCGAGAATGGCGACGAGATCGTCGATCGCATGGCGCAGCGGCCCCGCCCAGGCTTGCAGAACGCCGCGCGCCACCTCGTCGCCGCCCGCGCGGTGGGTGAGAAGATCGGCCGCGCTCGTGCCGGCGGGCAGGCCGGCGCGCGCGATGTGGCGGCCGAGCGCGGTGCCCGAACTCACCGTTTCCACGCAGCCGCGCTTGCCGCAGAGGCAGGGCTCGCCGGCGGGATCGACTAGGATATGGCCGAGCTGACCGGCCGTGCCGCGCGAGCGCAGCAAGCGCCCGCCCTCCATGATCGCGCCGCCAATGCCCGTGCCGATGGTCAGCATGACGATATTCTCGGCGCCCCGGCCGGCGCCGACGCGCGCTTCCGCGACCAAGGCCATGGAGCAGTCATTGTCCACGGTGACGGGCCAGCCGAAGCGCGCTTCGAGATGCTCGGCGAGGGGAACGCGGGAGAGATCGACATAGCCGCCCGAGAGAACCCGCCGCGCGCCGAAATCGACCCGGCCGGGCACGCCGACGCCCATTGCAGCGACGCTGCCATCGTCCAGCTCGGCAGCCAGAGCTTCGATCCGCTCCAGAACCAGATGCGGGTCGGGCGCGCTCGCAATGCGAGCGCGCGCCAGGATCTCGCCCTCGGGCGAGACGCGGGCGGCGCGGATATGCGTGCCGCCGATGTCGATGCCGATGGCGTTCCTCCCCGCCATGGCGATCAGGCGACCTTGGCTTGGGGCGCGCGGTGGCGCGCGATCACGGCCTGGATTTCGCGAAGGCGCGGCACGGCGATCGTTTCCAGCCGGCGGCGCGTCTCGGCGCGGTCGAGCGAGATGCAGTCCTTCCACAGAGAGCGGCCGGCGATGACGCCCGAAGCCCCGTTCGCCATGGCGATGTCCACCTGACCCAAAAACGTCTCGTGATCGACGCCCGCCGAAAGAACGGCCCAAGGCACGTCGCCCGACATGGCGGTGACGGCGACGCAGGATTCCGGCGAGCCGGGATAGGGAAGCTTCAGAACCTTGGAGCCGAGATCGAGGCAGATGCGCGTGCCGCCCTGAATCAGCTCGGGAATCTTCGCCTTGTAGGCTTCGGGCGCTTCGCCTTCCAGCGCATAGGTCAGGAACTCGACCACCAGAAGCAGGTCCTCACGCGCGAAATCGGCGATGACCTGCTCGAGGATCGCGATATTGTGCGTGTTGGCGGCCGGCGTGTCGGAGCGGAGATAAACCATGATCTTGCCGCCCGTGCCGCCCAGCGCGCGAACGCGGCGGGCATCGACGCCCTCCACCAGCTTCGACAGGCGATAGCCTTCCGGCGAGACGTCCCATCCGGACGCGTCGAGGCCGATCAGCAGCGCTGTGTCGCGCTCGAGAACCGCGTCGTCCACAAGCTGCGGCACGGCGCAGATCGGATCCACCAGAACGCAGCTCGCCTGGCTGGCGAGATAGCGGGTGATGTCGGCCTTGGTGAGCCCCAGTGTGTCGTTGCCGATCTTGGCCTGTTCGGCCGGGTCGCTCGCGAGCAGCGTGCGCATTCCGCCCCGCTGGTCGCAGGCGATCACCATCATCGCCCCGTCCGGGCCACAGATTTGATGGTAGCCGCGCAGTTCCGCCGTCGTCATACGTGCCATCAGAAAGTCCTCCCAGGATGCGCGCGCCCGCGTTCCCGCCGGAAGGGGCGGGTTCTGGAGGCGCGTCGCTTGCATGTTGCCGTGAGCTGATATAGCTCGGTAACATATTACAGAAAGGAATTGCAAGCTGGCTTCGTCACCAACATCCGATCAGGTCGCCTCGCGCACGCTGATGCACACGGTCGCCAAGCTGCACTACGAGGGCGATCTCAGCCAGGTCGATATCGCCAAGCGGCTGGGGCTTTCGACCGCGACCATTTCGCGCCTGCTCCAGCGCGCGCGCGCCGAGGGGATCGTGCGCATCGAGGTGCGCGATCTCGTTTCGCCCGATGCGCTCGGCCAATCGCTGGTGGAGAAGCTCGGACTCAAGCAGGCGGCGGTCGTGGAGGTGCCGAGCGGGCAGAGCGCGGGCGCGCTGGCCGCGCCGGTCGGCCAAATGCTGATGGGGCAGGGGCTATCAGTTGGTTCGGTGGTCGCCATCGGCTGGGGCCGGGCGATCCGCGCCGTGATGGAAACCGGCCTGCCGCCCGTGCCGGGCGCGCTGACCGTGCCTGCAACCGGCGGGATGCAGCAACACGCGCCGCATTTCCAGATCAACGAATTCGTCCGGCTCGCCGCCGAGACGCTGCAAGGCACGCCGCATTTTCTTCACGCCCCTTACTTGCCCTCGGCCGCGACGCGAGACGCGTTTCTGGCCGATCCGACCATTGCCGGCAGCGTGTCCCTGTGGGACCGCGTGTCGGTCGCGATCCTGGGCGTCGGCCTGCCCCATTCCTCCAACTCACCCGACGAGACGGCGGCGACGCCCGGCGAGCGCGCCTTGGGGGACGCCGTGGGCGACGTCCTGCGCCATTACATCAGGCGCGACGGCAGCGTGATCGACTGGGACGGAGAAGGGCGGATGATCGCCATGTCCGCCGACCAGCTCCGGCGCACGCCGCTCGTGGTCGGCGTGGCGCTGGGCGAGGCGAAGGCGGCCGCGATTGTGGGCGCGGCGCGCTCCGGCCTGATCTCGGCACTGGCAACGGACGCGCGCACGGCCGAAGCCGTTCTCAGTGAAGCGGAAAAGGATTGATCGAAATTTTGACGCGAGAAAAAATCTACGCTCGCACAACGAAAGATAATTGACAGGCGATCCGCCTTGGCATTCCCTTGGAGGATGCGAAGGCAGCTTCAATGTGCCTTTCGGGAATGGATCCGGTACGTCGATCCCGCTTTGGTTTTCGTCTCGAAACAGTGCATGAAATTGCTTGCAGCAACAATTTTCACTTGACGATCGGTCGCTCTCGCAGAAAACATAAGATCCATGAGCGGCCGGTTCGGTGAAGCACCATCCGAGCCCGACCCCCGAGCGAACATGTGTGGGAGCACATTCGGGGCGCCGGCTCATCCAAGGGAGGAACACATGCAGCGTCGTTCGATTCTGAGGGCGGCGGCCGGCTTGGCCGTGGCCGCATCCATTGGCCTGACCGCAGCCCCCGGCTTTGCGCAGGACAAGAAATACACCGTGGCGCTCATTCCGGGCCTCACCACGGACGCCTTCTACATCACGATGCGCAAGGGCGCGCAGGCCGCCGCCGACGCGCTGGGCGTGAACCTCGTGTTCCAAGGCGCGCCGGAGTTCAATCCGGTGGTGCAGGTCCCCGTCCTCGACGCGACCATCGCCCGCAAGCCGGACGCGATCCTGATCGCGCCGACCGACAAGACCCAGCTCGTCGAGCCGCTGCGCAAGGCCAATGAGGCCGGCATCGCTGTCATCACCGTGGATACGTTCATCGGCACCGGCCAGTACCAGACCGGCAAGGGCGACGCCGACTTCCCGCTCGCCTATATCGCGTCCGACAACGTGCTGGGCGGTCGCATGGCGGCGCGCGCGCTGGCCACTGCCATCGGCGACGCCGGCGGCAAGGTCTATGTTTCCAACGTCAAGCCGGGCATCTCCACGACCGACCAGCGCGAAGCCGGTTTCAAGGCGGAGATGAAGGAAAACTTCCCCAAGATCACCGTTCTCGACACGCAGTTCAACGACAACGACGCCAATAAGGCCGCGAGCCAGTTGCAGGCCGTCTATGCCCGCAATTCCGATCTGAAGGGCGTGTTCGGCGCCAATCTCTTCTCCGCGCTCGGTGCCGGAAACGGCGTTCAGCAGGCCGGCCAGACCGGCAATATCAAGGTCGTCGCCTTCGACGCGCCGGGTTCGATCGTCGATAACATCCAATCCGGCCTCGTGGACGCGGCGATTGCCCAGCACCCGGCCGAAATCGGCTATTACGGCGTCGTGTCGGCCTATGCCCATCTCACCGGCCAGTCGATCCCGACCAATATCGGCACTGGCTTCACGGTGATCAACAAGGCGAACGTCTCCGACCCGAACGTCGCGAAATACGTCTACTCCGAGTAGCAACCCTTCGGCTTCGCGGTCAGCGTTATCAGCTGGCCGCGAAGGTTCAGCGCCCGATGCTGGCTCGATCCAGCGATCCCGCGCTTCGTGTCGCTCCAGCGTTCCGGCCGGCCCTCAGCACCCTTTCGCACCGGCCCGCCTCATTCCTTCGCGCATCGATCTCAGCCACGAGAGGCGGAACCGCCGCCGGGCAGGTGAACTCATGACAGCATCCGTAACGGGCGCGCCGCTTCCCGGCTCGCCTCAGACCCCGCCGCCGGCGAGCCCCGCCGTCCACGTCAAGCCGCAGGCCGACCACGCCGACAAGGCCAAGACCTGGCTTCAGCGCGTCGCCGATCTGAGGGCTTGGCTCTTTCTCCTGGCGCTGGCGCTCGGCTTCGAGGCCTGGGCGCGCATGGAGTTCGGCGGCACCTTCATCTTTAATTCGTTCAACATCCAGTCGATCGCGATCTTCGCCGTCGCGCCGCTGATCCTGGCGACGGGCCAGACCTTCGTGATCATTTCGGGCGGCATCGATCTGTCGCTCGGCTTCATCATGGGGCTGGCCGCCGTGGTCGCCGCCCATACGATCAACGCCGTCTCGCCCGGCCTCGGACTGCCCATGGGGGTTCTCGTCGGAACGATCGTCGCGGTGGCGGTCGCCGGCATTCCCGGCCTGATCAACGGTCTTCTCGTCTCGCGGCTTCGCGTGCCGCCCTTCATCGGCACGCTCGGCATGTTCGGCGTGGCGCGCGGCGTCGCCTTTCTTCTGGCCGGCGGCACCACGGTTCCGATCAGCAATTCCTTCTTCGCCACGATCGGCAACGGGCGCATCTTCGGCTTGCCCTATATCATCCTCATCACCGCGCTCTTCGTTCTGGTGATGCACTATCTTCTCAGCCAGACGCGCTTCGGGCAGCACAATTACGCCATCGGCGCCAATGTGCAGGCGGCGCGCCGCTCTGGCATCAACGTCAAGTCGCATTTGCTGCGGCTTTACATTCTCTCGGCGCTGTGTGCGGGTCTGGCCGGCGTCGTTTATTCCGCGCGTTTCAACGCGGGCGCGGCGCAGGCCGGCGAGCCGCTGCTGCTCGACTGCGTGGCGGCCGTGGTCATCGGCGGTGCCAGCCTCTTCGGCGGCTCGGGCACCATTCTGGGCACGGTCGCGGGCGCTTTCGTCATCGCGGTCATCCAGTACGGGCTCGTCTTCGTGAATGTCGAACCCTTCTGGCAGTTCATCAGCGTCGGCATCGTCATCATCATCTCGGTCCTGATCGATCAGGCGCAGCGCCGCTTCTCGGGAGGTCGCATCGATGAGTAATTCGGCTCAAGCCATTCTCGAAGTTCGCAATCTCTCCAAGCATTTCGGCGCGGTGCGCGCGCTGAACGACTTCTCCATGACCATCGCGCCGGGCGAGGTCGTGGCGCTCGCGGGGGACAATGGCGCGGGCAAGACGACGCTGATCAAGGCGATCTCGGGCGTCTACAAGCCGACCTCGGGCGAAGTGCGCCTCGAAGGCAAGCCCGTGTCCTTCTCGACGCCCCAGGAAGCGCGCGACAGCGGCATCGAGACGATCTACCAGGATCTGGCGCTCGCCGATAATCTCTCGATCGGCGGCAATATCTTCCTCGGCCGCGAGCCGATGACGAAGAAATTCGGCTTCCTGCCGGTGCTCGACCGCAAGAAGATGTCGGAGGCAGCGCGCGATACGATGGCGCTGCTCGACTTCCACGTCTCGCGCATGGACGCGCCGGTCTCGAACTTCTCGGGCGGCCAGCGGCAGGCCGTGGCGATCGGGCGCGCGGTCTATTGGAACGCGCGTCTCCTGATCATGGACGAGCCGACGGCGGCGCTGGGCGTGCCCGAGCAGCGTAAGGTCATCTCGTTGATCCACCAGCTGAAGGCGCAGGGGCGCGGGGTGATCTTCATCTCGCACAATCTGCAGGACATTTTCGCCGTGTCGGACCGGATCGTGGTGCTTCGGCGCGGCGTGCTCGCCGGCGAGCGGCGCATCGCCGACACGACGCATGACGAGGTGGTCAAGCTGATGGTGGGCGGCTAAGGCCGTCCCGTTCTTTCCCTTCCAATACAACAAAAGCGCGGAATGGAACTCCATCCCGCGCCTTTTGCCATGCTTATTACAGGGTTCGTTCGTCTCAGGCCTTCAGGAGCCACTCGTGCTCGGGTGCATTGTGGAACTTCCACGTCCGCTTCGGCCCGGCCATAACGTTGAGATAATAGAGATCGTAGCCGTGGATCGTCGCGCAGGGGTGGTAGCCCTTCGGCACCAGCGTCACGTCGCCGTCCTCCACCGCCATGGCCTCGTCCAGCGAGCGATCGTCCGTGTAAACGCGCTGGAAGGCGAAGCCCTGCGGCGGGTTGATCCGGTGGTAGTAGGTTTCCTCCAGATAGGATTCCTTCGGCAGATCGTCCTGGTCGTGCTTGTGGGGCGGGTAGCTCGACGTGTTGCCGGCGGGCGTGATGACCTCCACCACCAGAAGCCCATCGGCTTCCGCCGTTTCGGGCAGGATATTGGTGACGTGGCGGACATTGTTGCCGCGCCCGCGCACTTCCTGCGTGTTGTCGTCCTCGCCGATCAGGCGCGGCGGACGCGCGCCGGGCTCGCCCGGCGCGGTGCAGACGGCGAGTTCCAGATCGGTCTCGGCGGTGACGCGCCACTGCGCCCCCGCCGGCGCGTAGACCGAGGAGGGCTTGCCGTCGAAGGGGGACATGCGACGGCCGACTGTGCCGAATTCCTGTCCGCCCGCCGTGATATCGGCCTTGCCGGAGACGAGAACGAGGCAGACCTCCCGATCCGCCTCGCCGCCCGAGACGCTCTCGCCCGGCTTTAGCCGATGCAGCGCGAAGCCGACATAGCGCCAGCCGGCGCTATCAGGCGTGACTTCGACGACCTTGCCCTGGTCGCCCGAGGGTTTGACGAGCAGCTTGGACATATCCTGCCTTTCAGCGTTTCAGACCGGCTTCGGCGATGAAGCGGGTGAGATTGTCGTAGCCGAGCTTCACATAGGTCGCGGGATGGGCCTTCTCCGGGTCCTGCTCGGCCTCGATGACGATCCAGCCGGAATAGTCGGGAAGCTGCTTGAGCACCGAGACATAGTCCACCGATCCGTCACCCGGCACGGTATAGACGCCCGCCAGAACCGAGGTCAGGAAGCTCCAGTCCTCCTGCGCGGCCTGCCGCGCCACGTCCGGGCGCACGTCCTTCACATGGACATGAACAATCCGGTCGCGGTAACGGCGCGCGAGGTCGGCCGGGTCCGTGCCGCCCCAGGTGGCGTGGCCGGTATCGAGCAGCAGCGTGAAGGCCGGGCCGGTGCCCTCCATCATCCGGTCGATCTCCGGCCCCGTCTGAATCACCGTTCCCATATGGTGGTGATAGGCGATGCGCAGCCCTTCCGCTTTCAAAAGCTCGGCAAAGCGCGTGAGGCGGGGCAGGAAGCGCGCCCATTCCTCTTCCGTCAGGACGGGCCGGGCGTGGAGCGGGGAGGATTCGTCGCCATGCACCGTGCGCGTGCATTCGCAGACAATGAAAATGTCGGTGCCCGCGCCCTTCACCAGAGCGATATGGTCGCGCGCGGCTTCGAACTCGGCTTCGGCGTCGCGATCCAGGAGGAAGGTCGAGTACCAGCCACCGACGAAATCCATGCCGTATTCGCCGAGCTTGGCCTTCAGCGCGCCCGGCTCGCGCGGGAACTTGTGGCCGAGTTCCATGCCCTCGATGCCGATGGCGCTTGCCTCCGTCAGGCACTGTTCGAGGCTGATATGGCCGCCGATGTCCTGCCGGTCGTCATTGCTCCAGCAGATCGGGTTCGCGCCGATGCGGATCATGCTTCCTCCACGAAATGTCGGGCCGCTGGGATGCGGCCCGTTGAAAGGGTTGGGTGATGGGCGGGATGCGTCAAGCCGCTTCTATCTGCCGGCCCGCGCCCTGCCATGCGTCCACCAGCGCGCCGAAGCGGCGGGCCATATCGGCGATGGCGGTTTCATCGTCGATCTCACCGCGCAGCCAGCGCCGCGCCGCATCGGCGAAGATGGTGCGCCCGACCGCAAAGCCCTTGACCATGGAGACGTCGGCGACGGCCCGGAAGGCGGCGGTGAGTTCGGCTTCCGGCGCGTCGAGGCCGAGCAGCACGATGCCACGGCAATAGGGATCGCGCTCGGCGATGGCGGCTTCGATCCGCTGCCAGGCGCTCACGCTCTTCTGCGGCTCCAGCTTCCACCAGTCGGGTTTGATGCCGAGATCATAGACGTGGCGCACGATCGAGGCGACCGTGTCCTCCTCCAGCGCGCCGTGCTTGCCGGCGATGATCTCCACCAGAAGCTCGCGGCCGACGGTCCGCGCGGCGTCCGACAGGCGCAGAAGCTCGCGGTCCTGCCGCGCCTTCAGTTCGGCCGGATCATCGGGGTGATAGAAGCAGAGGCATTTGACGACGTGATCCACCGGCCATTCGGTGAGATGGCTGCCGAGGTCGGGCATATGGTCGAAATCGAGCGGGCGCGAGCCCGGCTTCTCGACCGGGCGGCCGATCCAGAAGCCCTTGGCCGCCGCGCGGTAGAGCGCCTTCTGGCCGTAGATTCCATCCAGCAGGACGCCGAAGCCCGGCTGGTCGCCCGCCACGCGCGAGGCCGCCTCGACGGCGAGGACCTTGAAATCCTCGATCCGCTCGCGCGGCGCGCCGGCGGCCTCCGCCATTTCCTCGATCTGCATCCGGTGGTCGCAGGCGAGCGCCATCAGGCGCTCCGGCCCCGGCCGGCGGGTGGTCGCCCAGTGAATATGGTTGAGGTCCTCGTCCTTGCGCAGGCGACGCCGGATCTGGTCCTTGGCGAGAAAGGCGTCGAGCTCGGCCGAGGTCGGATATTCCGGCGAGCAGAGAAGGCGCGACACGGCGAAGGCGCCGCAGGCATTGGCCATGGTCGCGCATTCGCCATGGGGCTTGCCGCGCAGCCAGCCGGCGAGAAGGCCGGACATGAAGGCGTCCCCCGCGCCGAGCACATTGAACACCTCGATCGGGAAGCCGCGCCCGGCGACGCCATCCTCCAGGGTCTCGATCGGCCCGTCGAAGATGATGCAGCCCATGGCCCCGCGCTTCAGAACCAGCGTGGCCGACGAGACCGCCCGGATCGCCTTCAGCGCCGCCAGCGGATCGCTGATGCCGCCCGCGATCATCATTTCCTCTTCCGTGCCGACGATCAGGTCGCAATCGGGCAGGATCAGCTGGAGCTTGGACGAGACGTGATCCGAGGCGACATAGCGCTCGAAGCCTTGGGCATGGCCGGCAAGGCCCCAGAGATTGGGGCGATAGTCGATGTCGAAGACGACCTTGCCGCCCGCCGCCTTGGCGAGGCGGATCGCCTTCAGCTGCGCGGCTTCGGTGTTGGGCTTGGAGAAATGCGTGCCGGTGACGACGATCGCGCGGGCCGAGGCGATCAACTCGTCCGACACATCGTCCTCGCAGAGCGCCATGTCGGCGCAGTCGCTGCGATAGAAGATCATGGGCGAGACGCCCTCGTCCTCGACGGCCAGAAGAACCAATGCGGTGAGGCGCTCAGGGTCGACCGTAACGCCCTTCGTCTCGACGCCCTCGCGCGCCAGCTGCTCGCGCACGAAACCGCCCATCTGCTCCGCGCCGACACGGGTGAGCAGCGCCGATTTGAGGCCGAGCCGCGCCGTGCCGATGGCGATATTGGCCGGGCAGCCGCCGACGGACTTGGCGAACGAGGCGATGTCCTCCAGCCGCGAGCCGATCTGCTGGCCGTAGAGATCGACCGAGCAACGACCGATCGTGACGACGTCGAGCACCTGGCCCATGAGCCACCTCCCTGTCTCTAGAGGCCCGTCGCCTCGCCGGATGAGGGATGCTCCTGCCGCATCCCCGTCGCGAAGCTCGGGCTCGAATTCCTCGGCGCTAGATGAAGCATGTGATCCCACGAGCGTCAATATGGAATTTGAATTCCACTTTTGAAGCGCCGTCAGCTTTTCGTGTTGTTGTCCTTCTCCCCCAGCAAGGCGCGGCGGCGCTCGGCGAGGCCCACCACCAGCGTCATGGCGAGGGCCATGGAGGCGGCGAGCGAGCGAAAGCCCTGGAAATCCGCCTCCACCACCTCGAACCAGAGGTGGCCGTCGGACACGAGCGGGCTGAATGGGCTATCGGTGATGACGACGAGCGGCGTGCCGAGTTCCACTGCCTGCCGCGCATAGGCGACGGTGGACGAGGCATAGGGCGTGAAGGAAATCGCGATCGCCGCATCGCGCTTTGTCGCGAAGGACATGGTCTCGGCATCGGTTCCGACCGCCGAGCCGATCAGGACATTGCGAATGCCGAGCTTGCCGAGCGCATAGCTGACATAGGCCGTGACGGGAAAGGAGCGGCGCTGCGCGATGAGATAGATCGTCTCGGCTCCGGCCAGAACGTCGATCGCCCGGTCCATGGTGGAGATATCGAGCTTGTCGTGCATCCCGGTGATCGAGCGGGTGGAGGCTTCGCAGAAGCCGTCGAACAGGACGGCCGAGCGCGACGCATCGCCATTCTTGGCGCGCAGCGACAGAAGTCGGTCGTCATAGTTGGAGACGTGGTTGCGCAGGCGCTCGCGAAACAGCATCTGAAGGTCGGAAAACCCGGCGAACCCCAGCGCCTGGCTAAAACGGATCAGGGTCGAGGGCTGAACCCCGGCCTTGTCCGCGATGGTCGTCACCGTGCCGAGCGCGATCTCGTCCGGCTGGGCGAGCGCAAAGGACGCCACCTGCTTCAACCGCTTCGACAGCTTGACCGATCCACCGGCCAGACGCTCGCGCAGCTCCGCGAAACTCTCCGGCGCGGTGCCCTGCATGGCTCCGATCTCTCCCTCCTCCCGCATCATTTGGCATCCTTTTCATTTTTCGCGACCCAACCGGAAGGGGTGGTTGACACGCTTCGCTCACTCAGAATACAAATTTCCATATCGGATAAAAAGGGCATATGAATTCCAAAATTGCTACGAGCCGCTGAAAAGGTTCGATCGGCGCCCTGGGAGGGGGAACTGGTGGTCGATTTCGCACTCAATCATAGGGTTGCGCCGCGCCTCGGACTGGATGGTCTCCTCGTCCTGACAAAGGCGTTGGGTATCAGCTCGGTGGAAATCCGCAACGATCTGCCGGGCGTGGCCCTATCCGACGGAACGTCGCCGGACGACGTGCGCCGGGCCGCCGAGGCGGCTGGCGTGCGCATTCTCTCCGTCAACGCGCTGCAACGCTTCAACGACTGGACGCCCGCGCGCGCCGAAGAGGCGAGGGCCCTCGCGGCGCAGGCGAAGGCGGCTGGTGCTGAGGCGCTGGTGCTCTGCCCGGTGAACGAAGAAAACTTCTGGACGAGCGACGACACAAGGCTTTCGGCGCTTCGCGAGGCGCTGGCGGGTCTCGCCCCGATCCTGAAAGATGCCGGGCTTCTCGGCTATGTCGAGCCGCTGGGCTTTGCCGAATGCTCGCTGCGCCTCAAAAGCGAGGCGGTCGCGGCGATCGACGCGGTGGGCGAAGCGGATCGCTTCAAGCTGGTGCACGACACGTTCCATCACTTTGTCGCCGGTGCGAGGGAGATGTTTCCCGCGCGCACGGGGCTCGTTCATATCTCGGGCGTCGAGGACGCTTCGGTGCCGCGCGAGGCCATGCGCGACCCGCACCGTGTTCTTGTCGGCCCGGCCGACCGGATCGGGAATTGTGATCAGATCCGCGCGCTTGCGGCCGGCGGCTATGCCGGGCCGCTGTCCTTCGAGCCTTTCGCCGCTGAAGTCGCCGAGAGCCCGGACGTGGCAGCCGATCTGCGCGCCAGCATGGAATTCGTCGCAGCCGGTCTGAGATCGGCTGCGGCGTGACGGCATGACGCTGCCGGCTGGGAGGCCGGCGGCGGAAATGGACATGTCGGACGCGGCAGAGGCCCGTCCGAATCCTTGGGAGGAAACACGCATGAAACGCATTCTGCTCACGCTCGCCGCCTCGGCCGCGATGATGGCTTCGGCCCATGCGGCCAATATCGGCGTCAGCATGGCGTCCTTCGACGACAACTTCCTGACCGTTCTGCGCAACGGCATGGAAGATGCCGCCAAGAAGGCGGACGGCGTGTCGCTTCAGGTCGAGGACGCGACCAGCGACATCGGCAAACAGCTCAACCAGATCCAGAACTTCATCGCCCAGAAGGTGGACGGCATTATCGTCAACCCGGTGGACACGGACGCCACCGCGCAGATGACCAAGCTCGCGACGGCGGCCGGCATTCCGCTCGTCTATGTCAACCGCCAGCCGGCGGACGTGGAGAAGCTGCCCGAGAAGGTCGCCTTTGTCGGCTCCGACGAGAAGAAGTCCGGCACGCTCCAGACGCAGGAAGTCTGCAAGCTCTTAGGGGGCAAGGGCGAGATCGTCGTCATGATGGGTGATCTGTCGAACCAGGCGGCGCGCCAGCGCACGCAGGATGTCGAGGACGTCATCGCCGCCGAGCCCTGCAAGGGCATCAAGATTCTCGACAAGCAGACGGCCAACTGGCAGCGCACCCAAGCGACCGATCTGATGACCAACTGGATTTCGGCCGGCCTCAAGCCCGCCGCCGTCATCTCCAACAATGACGAGATGGCGATCGGCGCGATCCAGGCGCTGAAGGCAGCCGGCACCAAGGACGTGATCGTCGCCGGCATCGACGCGACGCAGGATGGTCTCGCCGCCATGAAGGCCGGCGATCTCAAGGTCACGGTGTTCCAGAACGCTGCCGGCCAGGGCAAGGGCGCGATCGACACGATCCAGAAGCTCATCAAGGGCGAGAAGACCGAGAAGGTCGTGGACGTGCCCTTCGAACTCGTGACCCCCGCCAACATGGCCCAGTACGAAGCCAAGAACTGACCGAAGCCAAGACCTGACGATTCGGCCGGGGCGCTGCCATGCGCGGCGCCCCGCTTCCCCCTTGCTCCTTGACGGAACTCGAACCATGACGACGTGTCTTCGCGCGGCGCTGGCCGTGTCTTTTCTGTCCCTTATGGCAGCTCCCGCGCTGGCCGAGACGATCGGCGTCAGCATGGCGCGCGCCGATTCCGTGTTTCTGACCATCCTGCGCCAAGGCATGGAAACGCGCGCCAAGGCGATGCCCGGTGTCACGCTCCAGGTCGAGGACGCGCAGAACGACCCGCAGCGCCAGCTCGACCAGATCCGAAACTTCATCGCCGCAAAGGTCGATGCCATCGTCGTCGCGGCCGTGGATGGCGACGGCACGCCCGCCATGACCAAGCTGGCGAAGGAAGCCGGCATTCCCATCGTCTATTCCGTCCATCCGCCCGCCGACCTCGACACGCTTCCCGAGAAGACCGCATTCGTCGGCTCCGACGAGGTGCAGTCCGGTACGATGCAGACGGAGGAAGTCTGCAAGCTGCTCGGCGGCAAGGGCGCGGCCTATGTGCTGATGGGGCCGCTCAACAACCACTCCTCGATCGTTCGCACCAAGGATATCGAGGACGTGCTGGCGACGCCTGCCTGCAAGGGCATCACCATCGTCGACAAGCAGGCCGCCGGCTGGGACCGGATCGAGGCCCAGAACATCATGACCAACTGGCTGTCGTCTTCGGCCGATTTCGACGCGGTGATCGCCAATAATGACGAGATGGCAATCGGCGCGATCCAGGCGCTGAAGGCGGTCGGTCGCGATCCCAAAAGCGTCGTGGTCGCCGGCATCGACGCGACGCCGGATGGGCTCGCCGCCATGAAGGCGGGCGATCTCGACGTCACCGTGTTCCAGAACGCGACCGCCCAAGGGGCCGCTTCCGTCGAGGCCGCCGCCAAGCTCGCCAAGGGCGAGGCCACCGAGCGCAAGATCTGGGTGCCGTTCGAACTGGTGACGCCGGCCAACATGGCTCAGTACGCCGGCGCGAAGTGAGGCGTTCGAGCGCGAACGAAGTCCAGGAGAGGTCCATCATGTCGCAACCGACGATCAGCCCTTCGACGATGCGCCTCGTCCGCGAGAGCGGTGCGGTTCCGGGCGCGGACTATCTCCTGGAAGTGGACGGCGTGCGGAAGGTCTTTCCGGGCGTCGTCGCGCTCGACAACGTGCAGTTTCGCGTGCGTCGCGGCACGGTCCACGCCCTGATGGGCGAGAACGGAGCCGGCAAGTCCACGCTCATGAAGATCATCGCGGGCGTCTATACGCCCGACGGCGGCGAGTTTCGCCTGCGCGGGCAGAGCATTCGTCTGAGCGGCCCGCTGGACGCGCTCGAAAACGGCATCGCCATGATCCATCAGGAACTCAACCTGATGCCCTTCATGACGGTGGCCGAGAATATCTGGATCCGGCGCGAACCTAAGAACCGCTTCGGCTTCGTGGATCATGGCGAGATGCGCCGGCGCACGGAAAAGCTCTTCGCCGATCTGTCCATCGACATCGACCCGGACGCCGAAACCCAAACCCTCTCCATCGCCTCGCGCCAGATGGTCGAGATCGCCAAAGCCGTGTCCTACCGCTCCGACGTCCTGATCATGGACGAGCCGACCTCCGCGCTGACGGATCGCGAGGTGGAGCATCTCTTCCGCATCGTCCGGCAGCTCCGCGCCGAGGGCAAGGGCATCGTCTATATCACGCATAAGATGGACGAACTGGCCGAGATCGCCGACGAAGTCTCGATCTTCCGGGACGGCAAATATATCGGCACCGAGGACGCCAAGTCCGTCACGCGCAACGACATCATCCGCATGATGGTGGGCCGCGAGCTGACGCAGATGTTCCCCAAGGAAGAGGCGAAGATCGGCGAGGTCGTTCTCTCCGTGCGCGGCCTGTCGCTCGGCCGCGTGTTCCAGGACGTATCCTTCGACCTGCGCGCAGGCGAAATCCTGGGCCTTGCTGGCCTCGTCGGCTCGGGCCGCTCCAACATCGCCGAGACGCTGTTCGGCGTGACGCCGGCGACCTCGGGCACCATCACCTTGTTCGGGCAGGAGGTGCGCATCGCCAATCCGGCGGTCGCGATGCGCCACGGCATGGCCTTCCTCACCGAAGATCGCAAGGACACGGGCTGCTTCCTGCCGCTGTCCATCACCGAAAACATGCAGATGGCGGTGATCCAGAGCGAGTTCACCTCGGGCGGCTTCGTGCGCCAAAGCGAGGTGGACAAGCGCTGCGAGGACATGTCGAAGGTCATGCGGGTCAAGACGCCCGACCTCGACGAGCGCATCCAGAACCTCTCGGGAGGCAACCAGCAGAAGGTTCTGATCGGCCGCTGGCTCCTGACCAAGCCCAAGATCCTGATCCTCGACGAGCCGACGCGCGGCATCGATGTCGGCGCCAAGGCCGAGATCCACCGTCTCGTGTCCAAGCTCGCGGGCGAGGGGCTCGCCGTCATCATGATCTCGTCGGAACTGCCCGAGGTGCTGGGCATGAGCGACCGGGTGATGGTGGTTCATGGCGGGCGCGTCACCGGCATTCTGGACCGGGCGGAGGCGACGCAGGAACGCGTCATGGACCTCGCCTCGCGCTGAGCCTCGTTCCAAGCCTTTTTCGCGACGCCGGGCCGGGAGAGCCCAAGCGCGGCGCATCTGATAACCGGGAGTGAACCCATGAGCCTCAACGAAGCGACGCATGGCGGCGTGCCGCCGGCCCCCGCCGTGGACAAGCCCGCGCGGCGTCGGCGCAAGCTTCCGACCGAAGTCTCGATCCTTCTCGTCCTCGTCGGCATCGCGCTGGTGTTCGAGGCGCTCGGCTGGGTGCTGATCGGCCAAAGCTTCCTCGGCAACCAGCAGCGCCTGATCGTCATGATCCTACAGGTCTCGGTGATCGGCATCATCGCGGTGGGCGTGACGCAGGTCATCATCACATCGGGCGTCGATCTCTCCTCCGGCTCGGTGGTCGCGCTGACGGCCATGGTCGCGGCGAGTCTCGCCCAGAACCCCGACTATGCGCGCGCCGTCTATCCCTCGCTGACGGGCCTTCCCGTGATCGTTCCCGTCATCGCCGGCCTCGCCGTTGGCCTGGGGGCGGGGCTCGTGAACGGGGCGCTGATCGCCTACACCGGCATTCCGCCCTTTATCGCGACGCTCGGCATGATGGTCGCGGCGCGCGGGGCCGCCAAATGGTACACGGGCGGCCAGCCGGTCTCGATGCTGTTGGACAGCTACGCCGCGATCGGCGCGGGCGCGACGCCGGTCGTCATCTTCCTAGTCGTCGCTTTCGTCTTCCACATCGCGCTGCGTTACACGCGCTATGGCAAGTTCACCTATGCGATCGGCGCGAACCGGCAGGCCGCCGTCGTTTCGGGCATCAATGTCGACCGCCATCTCCTCGTCGTCTATGCCATCGCCGGCACGCTGGCGGGCCTGGCCGGCATCGTCACCTCGGCCCGCGCCGTGTCGGGTCAGGCCGGCATGGGCGTGTCCTACGAGCTGGACGCGATCGCGGCGGCCGTCATCGGCGGCACGTCGCTGGCCGGCGGCGTCGGACGCATCACCGGCACGGTGATCGGCGTCATCATCCTCGGCGTCATGACCTCGGGCTTCACCTTCCTGCGCATCGACGCCTACTACCAGGAGATCGTGAAGGGCGTGATCATCGTCGCCGCCGTGATCGCCGACCAATATCGCCAGCGCAAGCGGGCTCGGGCGTGACGGAGCGCGACATGACCAACAACACGATCGGCGTCGGCCTCATCGGCACGGGCTTCATGGGAAAATGCCACGCGCTCGCCTGGAACGCGGTGGCCGCCACCTTCGGGGAAACCCGCCGCCCGCGCCTCGTGCATCTTGCCGAGGCCGATCAGAGCCTGGCGGACAGCAAGGCCCGCGAGTTCGGCTTCGCCAAGGCGAGCGGTGACTGGCGCGCCGTGATCGCCGACCCCGAGGTCGATGTCGTCTCCATCGCCGCGCCCAATCCGTTTCACGCCGAGATGGCCTGCGCGGCGTTCGAGGCGGGCAAGCATGTCTGGTGCGAGAAGCCCATGGCGACGAGCCGCGACGACGCGCGCCGGATGCTGGAGGCGCAGAAAGGCTCGGGGCGGGTCGCCGCACTCGGCTACAACTATATCCAGAACCCTGCCATCCGGCAGATGGAAGCGCTGATCCAAGACGGCGTGATCGGCGCGGTCAACCATGTGCGCCTCGAAATGGACGAGGATTTCATGGCCGATCCGGACGCGCCCTTCGTCTACAAGAACGGCGCGGCGTCGGGCTATGGCGCGCTGGACGATTTCGCCGTGCATCCACTCTCGATCCTCTGGCGTCTCGCCGGGCCGGTGGCCAGCGTGATGACGGATCAGGCCAAGCCCTATGCCAGCCGCGAGGGGCGGCCGGTCGAGACGCACGAGATCGCGACCTCGCTGCTGCGCCTCAGGAGCGGCGCGTCGGGCCTGCTGGTGGCCAACCGCGCCGCCTGGGGCCGCAAGGGGCGGATCGCCGTGCAGGTTTTCGGCGCGAAGGGCACGATCGCCTATGATCAGGAGCGCATGAACGAGTTCCAGCTCTTCACGCGCGAGGGCGACGAGCGGACCCAAGGCTTCCGCACCGTGCTCACCGCCCCCGCGCACGCGCCATATGGCTCTTTCGTGCCTGCGCCCGGCCATGGGCTCGGTTTCAACGATCTGAAGGTCATCGAGGCGCACGAGCTTCTGGCCGCCATCGACGGCCGCCCCGCCCGGATCGTGGATTTCGAAACGGGCTTCGCCATCGAGGAGACCGTCCACGCCATGGCCCGCTCGCATGACGAGCGGCGCTGGGTGGATTGCCCCGCCTGACGCCGCCCTGCATTCTCCCGCCCATTCTGAAGACCTCACGGAAGACGAACATGACATTGAAGATCGGTGTGATCGGCACGGGCGCCATCGGCCAGGAACATATCGCCCGCCTGCACGGCAAGCTGGCCGGCTCGACCGTCACCGCCGTCAACGACATCAACCCGGACAGCGCGCGCGCCACCGCCGAGCGGTTTTGCCCCGGTGCGCGCGTTCATGAGACGGGCCAGGGCGTGATCGACGATCCCGATGTCGATGCGGTCGTCGTCACCTCCTGGGGGCCGAGCCACGAGGAATTCGTGCTGGCCTCGATTGCCGCCGGCAAGCCGGTCTTCTGCGAAAAGCCGCTTGCCACCACGGCAGACGCCTGCCGGCGCATCGTGGAAGCCGAGATCGCGAGCGGCCGTCCTCTCGTGCAGGTCGGCTTCATGCGCCGCTACGATGCGGGCTACCGCCTCCTGAAAGGCGTCGTGACCTCGGGCCGGATCGGCGAGCCGCTGATGCTGCACTCGGCCCATCGCAACCCGACCGTTCCCGCCCATTATGTTGGCGACATGGGCATCACCGACACGTTCATCCACGAGATCGACGTTCTGCGCTGGCTGGTGGACGATGATTATGTTTCGGCGCAGGTGATCCAGGGCAAGCGCTCGCGCCATGCCAAGGAAGGTCTGGATGACCCTTACGTCGTGGTGCTCAAGACCAGGTCCGGCATCGTCATGGACACCGAGATCTTCGTGAACTGCCAGTTCGGCTACGACATCCAGTGCCAGATCGTCGGCGAGGACGGCACGGCCAATCTGCCCGAGCCGATCAGCGTGCCGCTCCGTCACCAGTCCCTCGCGGGGCAGGAGATCATGATGGACTGGAAGCTGCGCTTCATCGACTCCTACGATGTCGAGTTGCAGGAATGGGTGCAGGCGACGGCGAAGGGCGAGGTCACCGGGCCGACCGCCTGGGACGGCTATTTCGCCGCCGTCACGTCGGATGCCTGCGTCGAAGCCAAGCGCACGGGGCAGATCGTCCCGATCACCACCATGGACAAGCCGGCCTTCTATCGCTGACCCCTGACGGGACGGAACGGAAAGGCCGAGGAGAGCAAAGACATGACGAAGACGATCCGGTTGACGGCGGCGCAGGCCGTGGTGCGCTTCATGATGGCGCAGAAGACTGTCGTGGAGGGGCAGACCGTGCCGATCTTCGCCGGCTGCTGGGCGATCTTCGGCCATGGCAATGTGGCCGGCATGGGCGAGGCGCTGTATGGCGTGAAGGACGCGTTCCCGACCTTCCGCGCCCATAACGAGCAGGGCATGGCCCATGCGGCCATCGCCTTCGCCAAAGCCTCGTTCCGCCGTCGCTTCATGGCCTGCACGACCTCGATCGGCCCCGGCGCGCTCAACATGGTGACGGCGGCGGGCGTCGCGCATGTGAACCGCCTGCCGGTTCTCTTCCTGCCGGGCGATGTCTTCGCCAATCGCCTGCCCGACCCCGTGCTCCAGCAGATCGAGGATTTCGGTGACGGCACGGTCTCGGCCTCCGACTGTTTCCGCCCGGTGTCGCGCTATTTCGACCGCATCCAGCGGCCCGAACAGCTGATCCCCGCGCTTCAGCGCACCATGCAGGTGCTGACCGATCCCGTGGATTGCGGACCGGTCACCCTTTCGCTCTGCCAGGACGTGCAGGCCGAGGCCTACGACTTTCCCGCTGCCCTGTTCGAAGAGCGCGTCTGGGGGACGCGCCGGCCCCGGCCGGACGAGGACGAGTTGGCCCATGCCGTCTCGCTCATCCGCGCCTCGAAGCGCCCGATGATCGTGGCGGGCGGCGGCGTTCTCTATTCCGAAGCGACGCAGGACCTCCTGCGCTTTGCCGAAACGCACGGCGTGCCCGTCGCCGTCACGCAGGCCGGCAAATCCGCCATCGACGAGACGCATGATCTGGCGCTGGGCTCGGTTGGCGTGACCGGCACGTCGGCCGCCAATGCGCTCGCCGCCGAGGCCGATCTGGTTCTGGCCGTCGGCACGCGGCTTCAGGATTTCACCACCGGCTCCTGGGCGCTGTTCCGCGAGGAGGGGCTGAAGGTCGTCGGCCTCAACGTCGCGGCCTATGACGCCGTGAAGCACGGCTCCGTGCCATTGGTGGCGGACGCCAAGGTCGGATTGAAGCTGCTTTCGGAAGGTCTGGCCGGCTGGAAAGCCGACGCCGCCCATACGTCCCGCGCCCATGCCGAGCGCGTGTCCTGGTTCGAGGCGGCGGGCAAGGCGCTCGCCACCTCCAACGCCGAGTTGCCGTCCGATGCGCAGGTGATCGGCGCGGTCGCTCGGGCGAGGGGCACGGAGAATTCCATCGTCGTCTGCGCGGCCGGCGGCCTGCCGGGCGAGTTGCACAAGCTCTGGGCGCCGACGCAGCCCGGCGGCTACCATCTCGAATACGGCTTCTCCTGCATGGGCTACGAGATCGCCGGGGGCCTCGGCGTGAAGATGGCGCGGCCCGAAAAGGACGTCGTCGTCATGGTCGGCGACGGGTCCTACATGATGCTGAATTCCGAGCTCGCGACATCTGTCATGCTCGGGCAGAAGCTCACGGTCGTGCTGCTCGACAACCGCGGCTATGGCTGCATCAATCGGCTCCAGATGGCCTGCGGCGGCGCGAACTTCAACAATCTTTTGGAGGACTGTCGGCAGGAGATCGTGCCCGAAATCGACTTCGTGGCCCATGCGAAGGCCATGGGCGCGCTGGCCGAGAAGGTCTCTTCCATCGCCGATCTGGAAGCCGCGTTGGAGCGCACGCGCGCCAACACGCGCTCGACCGTGATTCTGATCGACACGCATCCGCTGATCACCACGGAGGCCGGCGGCCATTGGTGGGACGTGGCCGTGCCCGAGGTCTCGGATCGCGCCGAGATCGCGCCCGCGCGCGAACGATACGAGAAGAACCGCGCCTTCCAGCGCGCGATCAACTGATCGCGCGAAGGGCGCTTAGAGCCGGGGGCAAAACCCTGCGGGTCGATCCGTCGGGTGCTTCCGCCCCCGATCATCGTTGCCGATGCTCGCCGATGCGCTGCATCGTCTGCGCTCGGCGCCTCGTCGGGAACGCAAGTCCCTCGCCGGATCTCCGCCGCAGGGTTCTGTCCCCGTCTCTTACGCCGAGGCCCGCAACACGAGGTCGCCATCCACCAGGAGATGGCGGCCCGCTTCCGGTTCGCCTTGCCTGTCGCGGGCGGGGTCTAGGCGCTGGAGCAGGAGGTCGAGCGCGAGCCGGCCCATCTCGCCGGTGTTCTGCTGAACGGTGGTGAGCGGCGGCCAGATATATTCCGACAAGGGCTGGTTGTCGTGGCCGGCGACGCGGAACTCGCAGTCGGGGCCAAGCCCGATGCGCCGGCCCGCCTGATTGAGCGCGGCCATGACGCCGAAAGCGATGCGGTCGTTGCCGCAAAGAAGGCTCCTGGTCGGAAAGCCCTCGCCCTTCAGAAGTCGCTGGGTCTGTTCGAAGGCGTAGCGCTCGAACTCCCAGCTGGTCGAGGGCTCGACCGCGACGAAGCGCGGCTCCAGCCCGCGTCGGCGCATGGTCTGCGCATAGGCCTCGCGCCGCGCCGCGCCGTTGGCGTTGACATGGGGCATGTCGAAATAGGACGGCCCCTCGCCGAAGCGCGAGAGATAGTCCGTCATGAGGGCCATGGACTGGCCATTGTTCGTGCCGACGAAAGCTTCCTCGTCATCGAAGGGTGAGTCGATGAAGACGATGGGCAGGCTGCGCGCCGTCGCCTTGACACGCGCGCGGTGCGCCGCATCGCCGCCCACCGGCGACAGGATCACCCCCGCTGCGTTCAGTTGCGACAGGGTTTCCAGCGCGTCCTCTTCCATCTCCGGCTTGCCGTCGGAGGAAAAGACGAAGGTCAGATAGCCCTCGCGCGCGGCACGATCCTCGATCTGCCGGCGCAGGCCCGCATAGAATGGGTCGAGCGAATTGGGAAAGATCAGCCCGACGATCTTGGTCTGGCGGCGGTTCAGGTTGACCGCGAAGAGATTGGGTCGGAACCCCGTTTCCCGCAGCCCCTCCTCGATCCGTTCGCGCAGCTTGGGACGGATCGAACTCGCATCCTGAAAATATTTCGATACGGTGGGGCGTGACAGGCCGACCGCTTGCGCGAAGTCTTCCATGGTGCGCACGCGCTTGATCATCGTCTCGTCGCTCAAGATTGGTTCCCGCGCAGTGTCTACGATCCCGGCGCCCGATGCCATGGTCGCGGCGGTCAGCCCCAAACCTATTCTTTCCTTGATCTTGACGCGAGAAAAAATAGGAATTGACGGGCGTTATCTCTGCTCCTAGCCTCCTACGAAAAAGCCCAGCGACGAAATGGGCGGATCGGGAGGAGAGGATGCCAGGGGATATGCAGGGCAAGATCGCGCTCGTCACGGGCACGACCGGCATTGCGCGCGCCACCGCGCTGCGCCTCTCGGCCGGTGGAGCGCAAGTCCTGGCGCTCGGCATCGACGAGGCCGGCAATGCCGCCTTGGCCGAGGCGGACCCGCGTCTCGTCGTCCGGCGCGCGGATGTTTCCGTCCCAGCCCAAGTCGAGGCCGCACTGGGGTTCTGCGACGAGCGGTTCGGCGGGCTCGACATCATCGTCAACTCCGCCGCGATTCACCCTTACGGGGATGCGGTCGAGACCGATCCCGAGACCTTCCTGCGCTGCCTCGCGGTCAATGTCGGCTCCATTCATCTGACGGCCCGATGGGGGGTGCCCCTGATGCGTCGGCGCGGCGGCGGGGCCATCGTCAATCTGTCCAGCGTGCAGGGCCATGCCTGCCAGCGGGGCGTTGCGGCCTATGTCGCGTCCAAAGGCGCCATTCACGCGCTGACACGCGCCATGGCGCTCGACTTCGCGCCCGATCGCATCCGCGTGACGTCCGTCAGCCCCGGCTCGGTGCGCACGCCCATTCTGGAACTCGCCGCGCGCACCTTTGACGGGCCGGAGGCCGATGTGGATGCGGTGTTCCAGCGCTTCGGCGCGGCGCACCCGATCGGGCGCATCGGCGAGCCGGAGGAGGTGGCCGATCTCATCGCCTTCCTCGCTTCCGACCGCGCGGGCTTCATCACCGGATCGGACCATTGCATCGATGGCGGGCTTCTGGCCGGCCTCGGCGTGCGCTGAGGGAGCGGATCATGCAGGGCTGGACTCTCAAATGGGACCGGGGCCGGGCCGTTGTCACGCCCGCCGGTGCCATGCTGCATCATCTCACGTTCGATCTGGGCAGTGGCCGAAGCGCCACGCCTTTCGCTGAAGCCGCTTGGCACGACGAGCCGGAGATACAGGGCGACGAGACGCTGGCCCAGCACCTGCGCCTGCTCGGCGGCGAATGGGCCTGCGTGCCCTTCGGCACCACGGGATTCGACCCCGGCCACCATGGCTACGGCTCGAACGCCGAATGGGAATTGGTCGAGGACGGCGAGGGCACGCTCCATCTCGCCTGCGCCTTTCCGTCAGGTCATCCGGTCGAGCGTCTGGAGCGCCGCATCAGAGGCGTGCCGGGCAAGGCGGCGGTGGAGTTTTCGCTTCGCGTGGTGACGCGCATAGATTGCGCGCTGCCGATCGGGCTGCATCCGATCTTCAAGCTGCCGGAGACGACCGGCACGCTTCATCTGGAGCCCGCGCCGTTCGAGCGAGGCCAAGTTTTCCCCGAGCCCTTCCAGCCCGGCGTGTCGCGCCTCAGGACGGGGGCTCTCTTCTCACGGCTCGACGCGGTGGACACTCTGGACGGCGAGCCGGTCTCGCTCGCCGCCTTGCCGGCCCCCGGCCTGTTCGAAGAACTGGTGCAGCTGTGGAAGCTTGAGGGCTCCATCGCGCTGCGCGACGAGACGGCCGGAACGCGCGTCCGTTTCGAATGGGACAAGGGCGCTTTCCCTCATTGCCTCCTCTGGATCAGTCAGGCCGGACGCACGGCCAAGCCCTGGAACGGGCGCTTCCGGGGCCTCGGCATCGAACCCGTCGCCTCGGCCTTCGACCGCACCGATCTTCTGGACGGCAGTTTCAGTCGCGAGGGCGTCTCCCAAACCTTCCGGGCCGGCGAGCCTTGGGACACGCGCTATCGCATCTCGGCCGAGGTGCTCGCCTCCGCCTGATCGGGGTCGGCACGGCGGAACACGAAATCCTCGTCCACCGACAGGTGCCGGCGGTGCAGAAGCCCCGCGCCGCCGAGCGCCGCGCCCGCCTCGCCCGAGCGTGAGAGGCGCAAGGCGGGCAGCGGCTGGCCGGGCAGGAGATGGCGTCGGAGCGCCTGCTTGACCTGAGACTCGCCCGCCGCAAAAAGCGCGGCGACAGGGCCGCCCAGCACGATCTCGCCGGGGTCGATCAGGGCCGTGATCGTGGCGAGGCCGCGCCCGAGATAATGCGCCCATTCGCCGAGGCAGCGCCGCGCTGACGCCTCGCCGGCACCAATACCGGCGAGAAGAGCGTTCAGTTCGCGGGTTCCGCCCAGGTCGTGGTATCGGTGCAGGATCGCGTCCCGCCCGACGAAGGATTCCAGCGAGCCGGGCAGGGCGGCCTCCGGCAGGAAGCCTTTCTCGCCCACGGGCATATGTCCGATCTCCCCGGCATAGCCATGCGCGCCGCGCTGTAAGGCGCCATCCACCAGAATCGCGCCACCGACGCCGGCATCCAGCAGGAGATGCACGCTGCGAGAGCCGGCACTCGCGCCGTCCTGCAACCCATCGGCCACGGCGAAGGCATTGGCGTCGTTCTCGACTTCGATCTCCGCGATGTCCGGGAAAGCGCGGCGCAGGGCCTCGCGAAGCGGCCAGCCCGTCCAGCCGAGAATGGGCAGGCGCAGTACCAGGCCACGCTCGTCCACCACGCCCGGCACAGCCACGCAAAGGCCACGCACCGGCCCGGCCGCGCCAAGTCGCTCGCGAAAACCGGCGTTGCGCTCGGCAAGTGTCTCGGCCATGCGCTCCGGCCCCATCGCGGCGGGGCTCATGGGCAGCCGCTCCTGCGTCAGAACCCGGCCGGCGAAATCGAGCGCCAGAAGATGCAGATGATCGATGCCGAGATCGACGCCGATGAAGGTGCCATGCGCGGCGTTCAGCGTCAGAAGCGTGCCGGGTCGCCCGATGCGCGGCGCGTCAGCGTTGCTCGGAGGCTCGGTTGCAGCCTCACCCGCGTCCCGAACCAGCCCGTCTTTCATCAAGCCGGCCACGATGCTGCTCGCCGTCGATCGCGTGAGGCCCAACTCGCGGGCCAAATCGGCGCGGCTCAGCGTGCCCGCGCGGAGCAGGGCGGCCAGCGCCCGTTTCTCGTTGATGTGCCGGACGGTCTGGGGCATCGACATGGTGGGCTCTTCGATCCGGTCACACGCAAAAGCCCTTGACTTCTACCCAATCCTTTGTTTGTTTCCAACCCGAACAAAGTATGGGTTGCAGGGATCGAGGCGTCGGGGAGGGCGGCTTTCCATCCGGATCCTGCTTCGGGCTCAGCCCTGGCCTGCCACCAACATCTTCCGCCTTCGCATTCCCTACCGCTGTTTCCCGTCAGGACCATTCCATGCCCCCAAAGGAAGACCGGCGTCTTCGCGTCGGCGTTCTCGGTGCCGGCCAGATCGCCCAGGCCGCCCATTTCGAAAGCTGCACCAAGGCGGCCAACGCCGATCTCTTCGCCATTTGCGACGTCGCGGACGATCTGCGCGAGCGCATGATGATCACGCACGGGGCCGAGAAGTCCTTCGCCGATTACGACGCCATGCTGGCGGACCCCGAGGTCGAGGCGGTCATCATCGCCACGGCCGACGCCTTCCATGTTCCGGCCTCGATCCGCGCGCTGGAAGCGGGCAAGCATGTCCTCTGCGAGAAGCCGGTCGGGCTGACGGTGGAGGAGGCCGAGGCGCTGAAGCAGGCGGTCGCCGCCTCCGGCCTGACCTTCCAGGTCGGCCATATGAAGCGCTACGATGCCGGCCTTCAGGCCGCCAAGCGCTTCATCGACGACGAAATGGGCGATCTCGTCGCGCTGAAGGCTTGGTATTGCGACTCCACACATCGCTATCCTATGACCGACGCCGTGCAGCCGCTGGTCGTCACCAGCGCGCGGGCGCGCAAGCCCTCCGAGAACCCCAAGGCCAACCTGCGCCGCTATTACATGCTGGCCCATGGCTGCCATCTGATCGACACGGCGCGCTATTTCGCGGGGGATATCGTGGCTGTCGAGGCGCGCCTGTCGGAGCGCGGCGGGATGTGGTGCTGGTTCGTGGATGTCGAGTTCGCCAATGGCACGCTCGGCCATCTCGATCTCACCGTCGCCGTGCGCATGGACTGGCACGAGGGTTTCCAGATCTACGGCCGCAATGGCAGCGTCCTCGGCAAGACCTTCAACCCTTGGTACTACAAGTCGAGCGAGGTCGATATCTTCCGCGAAGCGGATGGGGCGACGCATCGCGTGCTCGGCGCGGACGGGCATTTCTACCGCCGCCAGCTGGAAGGTTTCGCGCGCACCGTTCTTCAGGGCGGGCCGATGACGGGCGCCGATGTGAACGATGGTCTCGCCTCCGTGCGCGGCATGGTCGCCATTGCGCGCTCGGTGGAAGCGGGCGGCAAGCGCGTGGCGCTCGCCGACGTTTCGGGAGGCGTGTGATGCGCCTCGGCATTTTTGCGAAAACCTTTCCCGGCACGGAGCCGGAGAGGGTGCTGAGTGCCGTGCGCGAGGCCGGCTTCACGGCCGCGCAATACAACATGGCCTGTTCCGGCCTCTCCTCCATGCCGGACGCGGTGCCGGACGCGGAGGTGGCGCGCATCGCCGAGGCCGCCAAGGCGAGCGGCGTGGACCTCGCCGCCCTCTCGGGCACCTACAACATGATCCATCCCGATCCCGGCGTGCGCGCGGCGGGGCTGCGCCGCCTGGCGGTTCTGGCCGAAGCCGCGCCCCGCATGGGCACACGCCTCGTCACGCTCTGCACCGGCACGCGCGACCCGGACGACCAGTGGCGCGGCCACCCCGGCAATCATGCGCCGGACGCGTGGGCCGACCTCATCAGCGAGATGGCACAAGCGATCGAGCTCGCCGAGCGCCACGACATCGCCCTCGGCATCGAGCCGGAGCTCGCCAATGTCGTGGACAGCGCCGCCAAGGCTCGCCGGCTGATCGACGACCTCGCCAGTCCCCGCCTTCGCATCGTGCTCGACCCCGCCAATCTCTTCGAGACCGCGAGCCTCGAAGAGCAGCGCCGGCTCGTGTCCGAAGCCGTCGATCTCCTGGGGGATCGCATCGCCATGGGTCATGCCAAGGACCGCGCGCCGGATGGCGCTTTCGTGGCGGCGGGCCAAGGCGTTCTCGACTATCCCCATTATCTCCGCGCACTCGGCTCCATCGGCTTCCGGGGCGCGCTCGTGACCCATGGGCTGGAGGCGGCGGACGCGCCGGGCGTTGCGCGCTTCCTGCGCGCGCAACTGGCTGAAGCGGCTTTGAGCGAAAGCGCATGAGCGGGCGCGACATCACCACATCCGATGGCGTGCGCCTTCATCTGGACGATGCGGGCGGGGCGGGCGCGCCGGTCTTCTTCCAGCACGGGCTTTGCGGCGACAGCGGACAGACACGCGAGGCCTTCCCGGCCGGCGCGGGCTTTCGCCTGAAAACGCTGGAGATGCGGGGCCACGGCCGCTCGGAGCCCGGCGCGCTGTCGCGCCTGTCGATCACGACCTTCACCGACGATCTGATCGCCGCGATCGAAGAAGAAGGCGCTGGGCCGGTCGTCGTCGGCGGCATTTCCATGGGCGCGGCCATCGCGCTGCGCCTCGCCGTGCTGCGACCCGATCTCGTATCCGGCCTGCTCCTCGTGCGCCCGGCCTGGGTTCTGGAGCGCGCGCCGACCAATATGCGGCCCAATGCCGAAGTCGGCGAACTCATCGCGGCGTCCGGCGGCGAGGAGGGGCGGCAGCGGTTCGAGGCCGGCGGCACCGCCCGCCGGCTGGCGGTGGACGCGCCCGACAATCTCGCCTCGCTGCGCTCCTTCTTCACGCGCGAGCCGCTGAGCGTCACCTCCGCGCTCCTGCGGGCCATCTCGGTGGACGGGCCGGGCGTCTCGGCGGAAGCGCTGGCTCGGCTTTCCGTGCCAACCCTCGTCGTCGGGCATGAACGCGATGTCGTGCATCCGCTGGCCCATGCCAAAACGCTGGCCGGGCTGATCCCCGGCGCGCGCTTCAGCGAAATCACCCCGAAGGCGAGCGACCGCGCGCGCTATCTCGCCGACCTGCATCAGGCCTTGTCCGCCTTTCTTCTGGAGCTTTCCCGATGAGTTCGACCCTTCGTGATGCCGGCTGGATCGACCGGCTGCCGACCGACCGGCTGATCGGCGAATATTCCGTCTGGTCGGCCGATCTCGTGCGCCTCGCCGACGAGATGGCGCGCATCGACGCCCATGCGGATATTCTCCATGTCGATGTCGCGGACGGCCATTTCGCGCCCGCCTTCCTCTTCTTCCCCGATCTCGTCGCGGGTCTGCGCAAGGTCTCACGCAAGCCGATCCATGTTCATCTCATGGTGGCTGACGCCGTCGTCCTGTCGCAGATCGAGCAGTTCGCGGAAGCGGGCGCCGATCTCATCAGCCTCCACGTCGAAAACGCCTCCGTCGCAGAGGCCGCGCTGGACCGGCTGGACGCTCTCGGCATCCCTGCCGGCATGGTTCTGCGGGTGGAGACGCCGGTCGCCGAGGTCGCGCCCTATCTGCCGCGCCTCTCCTTCCTGACGCTGCTCGGCACCGCGATCGGCGTGAAGGGGCAGGGGCTGAACGAAGCGGCGGGCGATCGGCTGCGCGAGGCCAAAGCGCTGATCGCGGCTGCGAACGCGCCCCGTCGCATCGTGCTCGCCGCCGATGGCGGCATTCGCGAGCACACGGTTCCGCTGCTGCGCGAGGCCGGCGCGGAAACTGTGGTTCTCGGTTCGCTCGCCTTCAACGCGCCCGATCTCGCCGCGCGCACGGCCTGGCTGCATGGGCTCTGAGCGGCTCGCGATCGGCATCGATCTCGGCGGCACGCAGCTTCGGGGCGCGCTGATCGACGAGGCCGGCACGGTTCTTCACCGCGAGGCCATGGCGACGGCCGCGACCGCAGGGGCCGAAGCCGTCGTGGCGCAGATCGCCGCGCTCGCCCGCGCCATGGCGGAGCGCGCGGGCGGCGCGGTTCTGGGCATCGGTCTCTCCGCGCCGGGGCCGCTCGACGCGCCGAACGGCATCGCCCTCTCCACGCCGACGATTGCCGGCTTCACCGACTTTCCGCTCGCCCAAGCCGTGGAAGCGGCGAGCAGTCGGCCTGTGCTTCTCGAAAACGACGGGATCGCCGCCGCGATCGGCGAATGGCGCTTCGGCGCGGGGCGGGGGCTCGATCATATGGTCTATGCGACGGTCAGCACCGGCATCGGTGGCGGCGTCATCGCCGATGGGCGCGTCCTGCGCGGGCGCATGGGCATGGCCGCCCATATCGGCCATATGATCGTCGTGCAGGGCGGCGCGCCCTGCGCCTGCGGCGCGCGCGGCTGTTTCGAAGCCCATGCATCCGGCCCGGCCTTCGTCGCGCGGGCAAGGGGCGCGGCACGCGAGGACGTGGGCTCGACGCTCCATGCCAATGCCGAAACGCTCAGCGCCGCCGAGGTCTTCGACGCGGCCGAGGGGGGCGATGCCTTGGCGCGCCGACTCGTCGCCGAAGAGGCCGAGCTTCTCGGCCTCGGCTTCGGCAATCTCCTGCATCTCTACAGCCCGGACGTCATCGTCATGGGCGGGGGCCTGTCGCACCAGTTCGACCGGCTGGAGCCGCTGATCTCGCCTGCCATGCGCCGAAACGTTCTGCCGCCCTTTCGCTCCGTGCCGCTGCGCCGGGCGCTGCTCGGCGACAATTCCGGGCTGGTTGGAGCGGCGAGCCTCCTGTTCGAGCGTGGCTGACGCGCTCCGTCGCCGTGCCTTGGTTGAGGCCTCACCATCTCGGCATAAGCCCCGCACGCCTATCTTGTGTTGCAGTGCGAAAAGGCCCTTGATCACGACTTCGAGAAGTGGCATGGGGCGCGCGTGCCGGAGCCCACGACGTTCTGACTCCTCCGGCCATCACTGGAACCCGAAACTCAATGCCAAGCGACAGTAGCAGTCGATTGACGTGGCCGCGTATGGTCTTGCCGCCGGGCGCCCTGTTCTAGGCGCGCCCCGTTCGTGGCCGGACCCCGCGCGGCGGCCCGGAGCGAACTCATGCAAGACACACAAGACACCGAGTGGCTGAACCAGCTGACGAAGGAAGCCGAGGAGTTTCGGGGTAAACACGTCGCCGATATCGTTCAGAAGCTGAACGAGCTGTCGTCGGAAGCTGCGGCCTTCATCGTCGCGCGCCTGCCGATCGATGTCGCGGCCGAGGTCTTCGACCATTCCTCGCTGGACGAGCCGCAGGACATTCTCGCCTCGCTGGACGCTTCCAGGGCGGCCGCGATTCTCGACGCGATGGCGGCCGACCGTCTGGCCTATCTCTTCCGCGATATGGAGGAGCCGCCGCGCGAGCAGCTTCTGGCGTTGCTCACGCGTGAAGCCCGCTCCGTCGTCGATTCGCTGCTGACCCACCCCGAGGGCAGCGCCGGCAGTCTGATGACGACCGAGTTCGTCAGCGTGCCGTCCAACTGGACGATCGGCGAAACGCTCAAGCACGTCCGTGAGGTCGAAGGCGCGCGCGAGACGATCTACGCGATCTACGTAATTGACCCCACGACGCGCCGGCTCGAAAAATCCGTTTCGCTGCGCCGCCTGATCTCGGGCGATCTGCACGCGCCGGTCGGCTCGGTCGCGCGCTACGACGCGCCGATCACCGTCCTGCCGCAGGCCGACCGCGAAGAGGTCGCCCATCTCATTTCCGAATACGATCTTCTGGCGATTCCCGTGGTGGACGAGAAGCGCCACGTGCTCGGCATCGTCACGGTGGACGACGTGATCGACGCCATGATCGAGGCCTCGACCGAGGACGCGCAGAAGTTCGGCGGCATGGAAGCGCTGGACGAGCCCTATCCCGATATCGGCTTCCTGACGATGCTCAAGAAGCGCGCGGGCTGGCTGGCCGTTCTCTTCCTGTCGGAAATGCTCACGGCCAGTGCCATGCAGCATTTCGAGGACGAGCTGGAACGCGCCGTGGTGCTCACGCTCTTCATTCCGCTGATCATGAGTTCGGGCGGCAATTCGGGCAGTCAGGCGACTTCGCTGATCATCCGCGCGCTGGCGCTGGGCGAGCTTCGCCTCAAGGACTGGTGGCGCGTCGCCCTGCGCGAGGCGCCGACGGGCGCCGCTCTCGGCTCGTTCCTCGGCGTCATCGGTATGGCCCGCATCGCCATCTGGCAGGAGGCCGGCATTTTCGACTATGGGCCGCACTGGTTCCTGATCGCGCTGACGGTCGGCCTCGCACTGGTGGCCATCGTCACCTTCGGCTCGCTGGCGGGCTCCATGCTGCCCTTCGCCCTCAAGCGCCTCGGCTTCGATCCGGCCAGCGCCTCTGCGCCCTTCGTCGCGACACTGGTCGATGTGTCCGGCCTCGTCATCTATTTCAGCGTCGCGCTTTTGGTGCTCCAGGGCACGCTGCTCTGACTCCACGTCGAGCGCCCTTGCGGCGCGCTCGCCTGGGTTTCTGCGGGGGCTGGCCGAACCATGGCAGGGTTCGGCCAGCCCATTTTCATGTCAGGCGGCGCGGCGGTAGCGCGGGGCTTCGGCCAGCTTCATCTCCGGCTCGTGTTCCACCACGCGCGGTGGCTCGCGGCGATCCGCGCCCGTCTCGTTCAGATGGAAGAAGGCGACCTGCTCGTTCAACCGGCTGGCTTCGCCCGAGAGCTGCCCGGCCGTCGCGGCCATCTGTGTCGCCGCGCCGGCGCTCGCCTGCGTCACCTGATCGAGCTGGACGATGGCCTGGCTGATCTGAGCTGCGCCGATCGACTGCTCGCGGCAGGCGGCCGAGATTTCCGACACGAGTTCGGCCGTGCGGCTGATATCGGGCACGAGCTGCTGAAGCTGGGTAACGGCGTTCTCCGCCGCGCTCAGCGTCTGCCCGGCCAGGGTCTCGATGCCGCGCGAGGCCTCCTGGCTGCGCTCGGCAAGCTTGCGCACTTCGGACGCGACCACCGCGAAACCCTTGCCGTGATGCCCGGCGCGGGCCGCTTCGATGGCGGCGTTGAGGGCCAGAAGATCGGTCTGGCGGGCAATGTCCTGCACGATGGCGATGCGCTCGGCAATCTCCCGCATGGCTGCGACCGTCTGCTCCACCGCGCCGCCCGTCTCGACCGCGCGGCGCGAGGCCTGGGTCGAGATCGTCTCGCTCTGCACCGCGTTCTCGGCGGTCTGGCGGATATTGGCGGACATTTGCTCGATCGCGGCGGAGGCCTGTTCCGAGGCGGCCGCCTGCTCCACCGCGCCCGACGACATCTGTTCGGCGGCGGCGGCCGATTGCGTCGAGCCCGACGCGACGCTGCCGGAGGACACGAGAACGCCGCCGACGATCTCACGCAACCGCGCGCTCATCTCGCCCATCGTGCGTTGAAGGTCCGCCAACTCGTCCGAGCCCTTGGCCGCGATAACCTTGGTCAGGTCGCCGCCTTCGATGGCGCGCGCCAGCGCGATCGACTGTCCGAGCGGGCGCAGGATGCTGCGATGGAGCGCCCACCCGGCCAGTAGGATCAGCGCGAAGCCCGGCAGGCTCCACAGAACCGCCCGCAGCGCGGCATCGTGGATCACGGCCTTGACGTCATCCACATAGATGCCGGTCGAGATCGACCAGCCCCAAGGCTCGTAGGCTCGGCTGTAGCCGCGCTTGGCAAACAGGCCCTCCTGCCCCGTGCGGGTCGTGTCATAGTCGGTCCAACCGCCGCCCGCGCGCGCATTGCGGATCATCGTCTGAATGTAGAGATTGCCGTTGGCGTCCTTCTTGTCCCAAGCGCTGGAGCCTTCCTCGGACGGGTCCTGCGCCATGACGCGGCGGCCTTCGTAGTCGTGGAAGAAGAGATAGTCGTTGTTGTTGAAGCGGATCGGGCGCAGCACGGCCTTCGCCATGGCCTGCGCTGTCGGCACGTCGAACTCGCCGGCCTTGGCGCGCTTGTCCAAGCTTTCGATCACGGAACTCGCCGCGTCGATCTGCGCCTTCAAAAACAGGTTTCGATCCGCCCAGACCTGATCGCTGAGGAAGCGAAGCTGGAGGCCGACAATGCCTGTCATGACGACAAGACACAGGAGTGTCAGCCCTATCAGCTTGCGGGACACCGTCATGCGCATTTCATTCATGCTCCTGGATCGCGAGCCGCTCGCGGTCGCTCCAGAACATCACGGCAATCCTAAGGTATTCTTCCTATCGAGCTGCGATCCGGCCTCCCATGCCGAGAATCGGTGGAACTGGTTAGCGACTGCTGCATCGCACCAATCCCGGCCGGGGAGCATGGGAACAGGAGGGCGCATGCGTCTTCCGTTTTGCGTGGCCTCTCGCCCCGCTCCCGCCCCATAGGAATGAGAACGACACCGGCAGCCAAGCCGGGCCGAGAGGATTTGGTAACCATAAGGGGCGCATTCTGACCCGGCTTGGCTGGCGGCCGAGTCCCTTCGGGCTCGACCGCCGGCTTTACAGGATGTCGTTCGCCGGACTCTTCATGACCCTCGACCTGACCCCCGAGTTCGGCGCTGCGCCGCAGAGCCGCCCTTCGAGTTCTTCCGCGCGCGGAGCGAGCCGTCTCCTGCCCCGCTTCATCTGGGGTGGCTGCGCCATGGCGCTCGTTCTGGCGCTGGGCGCCACCGGGATGCCGGCTGTCTTCGCCCTTGTCGGGGAGGGGCTGGACCCCGGCGCGGCGGTTGATCTTTCGAGAGCCGCCGCCGGGCTTTCGCTCGCCCAGAAGGCCAGCCCGCCCGCCGCGCGCTCGGCGCGCCTCGCGCATGGCACCGGCCGGCGGGTCGAGACGCCCGCCATGCCGGTGGCCAACGCACCCTCGGCAGCGGCCTCGCTGGAGGCTGCCGCGTCGGACGAGGATGAGGCGCTGCCTGTCACGATCGCGCATCTGATCTCGCCGCCGACGAGCTTCACGGCCGGGCGCATGAACGGCTCGC
>NZ_BBWM01000044.1:0-9957 GCF_001463805.1 Aureimonas sp. D3
CGGCTCGCTCCACGGGCTCGATCGGCCCGATCTGGCGGCCGTCTCCCGCTTCTCGCGCGCTCCGGCCGCGCCCGAAGCCGTGGCCGAGGCGACGCTGGAGGACGAGGCCCTGGCCGAAGCGCAGGTCGCCAGCCGGCAGCCAGATGCAATCGCCAGCGACACGGACGACGCGGACGATACGCCTGATAGCGCGGCGCAGGAATTTGCCGAGCTTCTGGTACCCAAGCCGACGGCACGCCCGCTCCTCAGCCGCGCGCCGGAAGAACGCGACGAAGACGAGGACGACGAGGATGAGAATGACGGCGCGCCGACGCGCGTCGCCGCTGCGAGGTCTCGTCCCGCGCCATCGCCCGCGCCGACCCTTGTGCCGCGCCAGCCCGCCAAGCCGGCGCGCGACGTACCGGTTCTAGCCTATGCAAGGCCCGATGCCGGCGCGCTGCGCATGGACCCGAGCGCCGTCGACCCGCCGGCCCTGCGCCCCAGGATCGGCAATGGAACGGCCGTCTACGACATCTCGGCCAAGACCGTGTATCTGCCGAACGGCGAACGGCTCGAAGCCCATTCCGGCCTCGGTCCCATGCGGGACAATCCGCGCTTCGTCCACGCCAAGAACCGGGGGCCGACGCCGCCCCATACCTACAAGCTGACCTTGCGCGAAAGCCTGTTCCACGGCGTTCAGGCCCTCCGGCTGACCCCGGTCGGCGGGCAGGGCAAGATCCACAATCGCGTCGGCCTGCTCGCCCATACCTATATGCTGGGCAAGGGGGGCGACTCCAACGGCTGCGTGTCCTTCAAGGATTACAAGCGCTTCCTCGCCGCCTATCGGCGCGGCGAAATCCGTCAGCTCGTGGTCGTCGCCCATATGGACGCGAGCCCCAAATCGCTCTTCGCCTGGCTTTTCAAATCCTAGGAGCGCTTCCAGCGAACCAGTCGCAGCCACAAAATTAGAAAGCCCGCAGGAGCGGCCTTTCCAGGAGGCGGGGCGACATCGCGCCTTGGAAAGTTTCCAGCCTGCCGCAGCTACGAGCCCTCCAAGCTTGGCCATGACCGGATGTCGGGCATGGCGGCACGAGGAGAGTTCCATGGACACGACGTCTTCGAAGACGACGGGCGGCTTTGCTGGCGCAACGCCGGGGCCGGGCGGCGAATGGCATCAGACCGCCGGAGGCGACGTGCCGGTGCTGACCACCAGCCAGGGCATTCCGGTCTCGGACGATCAGAACTCGCTGAAGGCGGGGCGTCGGGGGCCGACGCTGTTGGAAGACTTCCACTTCCGCGACAAGATGTTTCACTTCGACCATGAGCGCATTCCCGAGCGCGTGGTTCACGCGCGCGGCTTCGGGGCTCATGGCGTGTTCGAGACCTATGAATCCCTGTCCGATCTCACGAGTGCGGACCTGTTCCAGCGCGCGGGCGAGAAAACCGACATCTTCGTGCGTTTCTCGACCGTTGCGGGCAACAAAGGCTCGGCCGATCTGGCGCGCGACGTGCGCGGCTTCGCCGTGCGCTTCTATACGAAGGAGGGCAACTGGGATCTCGTCGGCAACAACATCCCGGTCTTCTTCATTCAGGACGCGATCAAGTTTCCCGACCTGATCCATGCCGCGAAACAGGAGCCCGATCGCGGCTTTCCGCAGGCCCAGACGGCCCATGACAATTTCTGGGACTTCATGTCGCTCACGCCCGAGGCCATGCATATGGCCATGTGGATCATGTCCGACCGCACGATCCCGCGCTCCTTCCGCTTCATGGAAGGGTTCGGCGTCCACACGTTCCGCCTCGTCAATGCGGACGGCAAGTCCACCTTCGTCAAGTTTCACTGGAAGCCGGTGCTGGGCCTTCAGAGCGTCGTCTGGAACGAGGCGCTGAAGCTGAACGGCATGGACCCGGACTATCACCGCCGCGATCTCTGGGAAGCCATTCAGAACGGCGACTATCCCGAATGGGAACTCGGCTTCCAGCTCTTCGACGAGGAGTTCGCAGAGCGCTTCGCCTTCGACGTGCTCGACGCCACCAAGCTCATCCCCGAAGAAGACGTGCCCGTGCGCCCGGTCGGCAAGTTGACGCTGAACCGCACGGTGGACAATTTCTTCATGGAGACGGAGCAGGTCGCCTTCCAGACCGGGAATGTCGTGCCCGGTATCGACTTCTCGAACGACCCGCTGCTTCAAGGCCGCAACTTCTCCTATCTCGACACGCAGTTGAAGCGTCTGGGCGGGCCGAACTTCACGCATATCCCCATCAACACGCCGCGCTGCCCCATGGCCCATTTCCAGCAGGATGGGCACATGGCCATGCGCAATCCCAAGGGGCGGGCCAATTACGAGCCGAACTCCTGGGGCGGGGCGGCCGGCGGCCCGCGCGAAGACCCCGAGCGCGGCTTCCGCTCCTGGCCCGAGGAGATGGGAGGACAGAAGCTTCGCATCCGCGCCGAACTCTTCGCCGATCATTACAGCCAGGCGCGCCAGTTCTTCATCAGCCAGACCGAGGTCGAGCAGACCCATATCAAGGACGCGCTGGTGTTCGAGCTGTCGAAGGTCGAAACGCCGGTGATCCGCGAGCGCGTCGTCTCGCATCTTCGCAACATCGACGACGATCTGGCCAAAAAGGTCGCGGACGGACTGGGGCTCAAATCTCTGCCCGACGCGGTCGCCCCGGCGCGCGCCGTCGTGCAGGGTCTCAAGCCCTCGCGAAAGCTTTCGATCGCGCTGAACGGCCCCAGGAGCTTCAAGGGCCGCAAGCTCGGCGTGCTCGTCACCGATGGCACGGACGCCGCGCTGCTCGGCGAACTGGAAGCGGCGGCGAAGGCGGCCGGCGCGCTGGTCGAGCTTGTCGGGCCAACGGTCGGCGGCATCACGCTCAGCGATGGTTCGGTGCGCGAGCCCAAGCAGAAGGTGAATGGCGGCCCGTCGGTTCTTTACGACGCGGTGGTGCTTCTGCCCTCGGCTGACGGCACCACGCTTCTGACCGGAGAGGCGACGGCCAAGGATTTCGTGTCCGATGCCTTCGCCCACGCCAAGTTCATCGCCCATACCAAGACGGCCGCGCCGCTTCTCGCCAAGGCCGGCGTGGAAGCGGACGAGGGCGTGATCGCTCTATCGAAGGGCGGGGCGGAGGCCTTCCTTCAAAAATGCGCGGCTCTGCGCTTCTGGGCGCGCGAGGCGAAGCTGCACGCCGTCTGAGGCGGGGGGCGCATGATCGGGGCGTGGCGCTTGGAGACGCGTCGCGCCCCTGTCTTGCAAACGCTGGCATCAGCCGAAGATGATGCGGCGCAATTCCTCTTCGGGCGTCGTCTTCGATATCTGAAGGCCGGCGATGAACTCGGCCGGCGGAATGGGGCGACCGAATAGAAAGCCCTGGATTTCGTCGCAGTCGAAGCGGCGCACCCAGGCGGCCTGTTCCTCGGTCTCGATCCCTTCCACCACGATCCGCGCTTTCATCAAACGCGCCATGGAAATCACGGCCTCGGTCAAGGCGCGGTTCTTGGGCAGGGCGCGCACGAAGCTGCGGTCGATCTTGATGCAATCCACCGACATTTCGTGAAGCCGGGCGAAGTTGGAATAGCCGGTTCCGAAATCGTCGATCGAGATGCGCACGCCCATGGCGCGCAACAGTTCCATATTGGCACGCACCGGCGCGCTGTCGTCCAGGAACAGGGTTTCGGTCAGTTCCAGCTCGAGTTCCGGCCCTCGGCATCCCGAGGCGGCCAGAGCGACGCCGACCTCCTGCGCGAAATCGGGATCGCACAGCTCGCGCAGCGAGATGTTGACGGACATGCTGATACGATAGCCCGCCTCGCGCCATTCACCTTGTTGGCGCAGCGCCTCGCCCAGGACGAAGCGACCAAGTTCGCCAATCAGCCCGATCTCCTCGCATAGGGCGATGAACTGGCCGGGCGGCACCAGCCCGCGCGCGGGATGGCGCCAGCGCACGAGGGCTTCGGCCCCGACCGGCACGAGATCGCGCGCGCGCAGGCGCGGCTGGTAATGAACCTCGAATTCGCCTTGCGCCATCGCGCGCTTGAGATCGCTGGCCAGCGCGTGCTTCTCTTCCGAAGCGGCGCGCATCTCGCTGGAGAAAAAACAAAAGCCGTTTCGCCCGCTGCCCTTGGCCGCGTAGAGGGCAAGATCGGCCCCCTGCATCAGCCGGGGCATGTCCGCGCCATGCTGGGGATAGAGCGCGATGCCGATGCTCGGAGTCACGGCCATGACCCGCTCCTCGCAGAGGACGGGTTCCGAGAGGCTCGCGATGATGTCGCCCGACAGCTTATGCAGGCGCTGATCGCCCCGGCCCCGGAACGCGGCGAAGAACAGGAACTCGTCGCCGCCCAGCCGGACCACATGGTCGCCGCGGCGGCACAGGCGGGAAAGGCGGCAGGCCATCTCCTTGAGCAGCATGTCTCCGAAGGCATGGCCGAGCGTATCGTTCACGGCCTTGAAGTGATCGAGGTCGATGAAGAGAATGCCGAAATGCCGGTCGCGCACCCGCGCCCCGTCCATCATCCGTTCGAAAATAGGGGCGAGCGCCAAGCGGTTGGGCAGGCCGGTCAGCGCGTCCGTATAGGCGATCTTGCTTGCGCGCTCTTCTTCTTCCTTGAGCCGACTGACATCGGTTTCGCTGATCAGGATGGAAGGCTGGCCGGACGCGGGGTCATGGCAGAAGCGCGCCGTCATCTCGTGCCAGCGGCGCCCCCCCTCGGTATGGATCTGGGCGATCTGGTTGGCTTCGCCCGCCCGTTCCAGAGCGTCGAGCAGGGACGTATAATCCCGGCGATGGACGAAGCGACGGCACAGGTCGCCGTCGACGCCGGCAAAGGCCCGGCTGGCGGCCGGGTTGGAATAGAGCGCTTTGCCCGCCCGATTATAGAGAGAGATCATCACCTGCGTGTGGATCAAGGCATCGGCGCGGCGCAGGGCTTCGTGCTCGTGCTTTTCCGCTATGCGCCCTTCGCACAGAAGCGCCATGCGCCCGTCGCCTAAGCGCAGGCCACTGAATCGAACCTGCAAAGGGCGGGGAATTCCACCGGGATAGACGGTCCAGAATTCCGAAAAGACGGCATCCTTGGTAATGAAATCCTGCAGATACTGGGCAAGACGCCGCTTCACGCTCACCGACATGTCGGAGAGCAGATCGCGTTGGCTAAGCTCCGTCAGCGTGGCTGCGTTCCAGATGTCGAGGCCGGGCCCGTTCGCCCAGATGATCCGCCCGGCGTCGAAGTCGTAGACCCAAAGCCCCGTCTCGACGCGCCGGCTCAGAGCCGCGAAATCGATCTCGGTGCCGGCGCTGGCCTCGCTCGCGGCAAGAGGCGTTGTCGTGTCCGAAGCTGGCATGGTGGCTCACGCTCCTCTGTCAGCGAACGCAAGCGCGACCATAGGCGAGAACGCGAGCACAAGCCGCCGAGCATCAGAGCGTCGGTTCAGAACCCGCTGCGAAACGCGCTTCTCAGAAACCGATTCGCTCTGTGAGAGACGATGACGAAAGGGAAGCTGAATGACGGCGTGATGAAGGGCCTTCTTCCGACAATAAAGACCTCGCATCTTCGCTTCCAACCTGATTCTGAACATCGCGGCAGTTGGACACGTGTATTCCAAGAGCATTTAAAAAGAATGTAGGGTTAAAACGTCGTGCTGATCGTCTTTGCGGGTGATATTTCTCGAAAAACGCGGCGACGCTAAGTCACCTCGAGAGAGTTGCGCGCATCATAGATGGAACGAAGGGCCGGCGGGAGGCGCCGGCCCTGCCGGCTACTGGATGCGCCGTCCGTCCTGGATGGCCTTGAGGATGATGCCGCGCGCTTCCTCGACGTGATGAATTGCGTCGGTCAGGCCATGCTCCTCCGTCCAGCGGGCGATTTGCCGCAGCATGGCGGCGATGGCCTGGAGATCGCAGCCCTCGTCGAAGTCGAGATCGAGATCGTGGGCGGCGGACGCGTCGAGGGATTTGGTGTTGCGCATGTCAGGCAGCCTGTTCGCAGCGGCGGTCGAGGGATGGGAAAGCGGGCGGTTCGTCGCGGCGCGCGTTGGCGCGAACCGCGAGGCGAACCGAGAGGGATGGGGGAAGCAGGGTGACGCTGGCTTTGGGCGTCAGCGAGGGCGCGCTCGTCTCGGCCCGGATGTCGAAAGCGGCGGCGAGTTCCAGAACGAGGATCTGGATTTCGAGCATGGCGAGGCCGATGCCGACGCAGGCGCGAGGACCGACGCCGAAGGGCATATAGGCCGGCGTCGCATGCGAGCGTTCGGCGTCGAAGCGCTCGGGCTCTGGCCAATGGCGCGGGTCGCGATGCATGTGCCAGGGGCTCACGAGAAGCGAGGTGCCCTTCTTCAGCCGGGTTCCGCCCAGCTCCGTGTCGGCCATGGCCTCGCGCGAGAACCAATAGGCCGATGGGTAAAGGCGCAGGATCTCCCGCGTGAAGCCGAGGCTGAGCGAGGCCGAGGCGAGCCTGGACGGGTCGAGTTCGCCGCCCGCGTCCGCCAAGCCCACCGCCTCGGCCCCGATGCGCGCGGCGAGCGCGGGATCGGCGGCCAGATGCCAGAAGACCCAGGCTGCCGCCGTTCCCGTCGTGTGATGGCCGGCCAGGATCAGCATCAGCACTTCGTCGCGCAGATCGCTTTCCGACAGGCCGAGCTGATGAAGTTGATGGACGAGGCTGCCGGGGCTGGTGCGACGCCGTGCGCGGTCCACCACGCCTGCCATCATGGATTTGGCCTTGGCGAGGTTGCGCCGCTTGCGCCAGACGGCGCGCGGCGAAGGGACGAGCTGGAACATGCCGTCGGCGAGATCGTCCTCGACGAGATGCACGGCGCGGATCAGCGTGCCTTCCTCGACCGGGCCGAGAACGCCCTGCCCGAACAGAACGGTGCAGACGACGCGCAGCGCCAGCGGGGCCGTCACCTTATGGGCGTCGAACGTGCCTTCGCGCATGAGGCTGGCGAAGGTGCGCCGGTAGAGCGCCGAGATTTCGCCGACATAGGTGGACGCGACGCCCTTGGCCATCTGGCCGTGGATGGCCTTGCGACGGCGCGCATGCTCCTCGCCGCTGATGGTCAGCGAGCTTTTCCCGACGATCTGGCGCAGCTTGTGGATGAGCCGGCCCTTGTCGATCTCGGCCGGGGGCGCTTTCAAGAGCGGTTTCACCAGCGAGGGATCCACCACGAGATAAAGCGGCGTGAAGCCGAGCCGCAGCCGCTCCAGGCGCTCCGCCGAGCCATTCCCGCGCGACAGGAAGAAGCGGAGCGGGTCACGCCGAAAGGCGCTGAGGTCCGAAAAGGGATGGGGCATCGTGAATCTCGACGGTTTGGAGAGTGGACCGAAGGCGCGCGAGCGTCCGGGGCGGCTGGTCGGCGAGAGGAATTTCGCCCGCAACCGCATGCAGCGTGCGGCCGAAACGATCGGCGCCGATCGCCTGCGGCGGACCGTAGCGGCGCGTCGTAATGCCGATGCGGCGCAGGAAGCGCTCGTAGGTCAGGTCGGCAATCGCAACGAGGCCCGTCAGCCGCTGATAGGATGCGATATGCATCATCAGCCCGTAGACCTTCAGCGCGCGCTCGATCCGCACGGAGCCTTCTCCGATCACGCCAAGGCGCGAGACCTCGGCGAAGTCCGGGCGCGCGGGAAAGGGCCGGGACGAAGCAAGATGGGGGAAGACGTCGCGGCTGAGATATGGCACCGTCGTCGGCGTCAGCCGAAAGCCGCCGATGATTTGATCGCACTCTAGAAGCGCGCAATGCAGCGCTTGGTCGGTGTCGAACTGGTCGCGCTCCTCCTCGCCCTGGACAGTCAAGTCCCAGCCGAGTTCGTCCACAAACAGGCGCTTGCGAAAGCGCCTGAGCGCCCCCACCAAAGGCGCGTCCTCTGCTTCGAAAACGAAGACGGCGCGATTTTCATTTGATATGGCCACCTGATATCCCGCATCTCTTCGACGCGTCGATCCTGGCCCGTCGCAGGATCGGGTGGCATCGCATGATCAGGGGAGAAACTTTTGGGCGTTGAAGAGATGCTGTCGGCGATCGAGGCGGCCGAAACCGTCGAGGCGTTGACCGAACTCCTGCAACGCTTCGTGGAATCCCACGGCTTTTCGGGCTTCGCCTTCATGGATGCCGGCTCGCCGCTTCAGGGCATTCCGTTTTCGGTCGGCACGTCGGGCGAGGCCTGGGAGGAGGAATACCGCTCCAACCGTTTCTTTCAGGTGGACCCGTGCGTCGATCTGGCGCGGCGTACCAACAAGCCCTTCCTCTGGAGCGACATCTCGCTGCCGGCCAAGGCCGGGGGGCGCAAGTCCGGCGCACTGAAGACGATGGAGGCCGCGCTCGACCATCGCTTCACCAACGGCGTGACCATCCCCTATCACTTCGCCGATCATCTCGGCCGTGTCTTTTCCAGCTCCAGCGTCTTCTTCTGGAAGAGCCGGCGCGAAGAACTCATCGCGCTCTTTTCCCGCCCCCGCGTGCGGCAGGATTTGCATCTCGTCATGCTCTACTGGGCGCAGCGGATGATGGACCTGACCGCCCATGCCCGCGCGCAGCCGCAGCGCTTCGTGGACGAGGAGGGCAAGCCGTTGGTGGAGGTGAGTCTGACCGATCGCGAGCGCGACGTGCTTGCATGGGCCGCTCATGGCAAGACCGTGCCGGAAACCGCGATCATCCTGTCGGTGTCGGAGGATACGGTCGTCACCCATATGCGCAACGCCATGCGCAAGCTCGGCTCGGAAACCAAGACCCATGCCGTGGTGAAGGCGATCTATCTCAACCTGATCAATGTCTGAGAAAGCCGGCAGGCCGGCGTTAAGCTTGGCCGGCTAGCGTGCCCGGAAGGGTTCCAGACGAGGGCGCAGGACATGACGGCGATCGATCCCCAACAGAGCGTGCGCGGCGCGCCGACGATCCGCACCATCGCCATGCCGGCGGACACGAACCCGGCCGGCGATATTTTCGGCGGCTGGCTTCTGGGGCAGATGGATCTGGCGGCGGGCGCGGCGGCGGCACGGCGCGCCAAGGGGCGCTGCGCGACGATCGCCATTGATGCCATGCAATTCCTGAAGCCCGTCTTCGTCGGGGACGAGGTGACGCTTTACGCCGAGCTTGTGCATGTCGGGCGCACCTCGATGAAGATTTCCGTCGAGGCTTGGCGGCGCAGCCGCGAAAGCGAGGAGACCGAGCAGGTCACGCGCGGCCTCTTTACCTTCGTCGCCATCGACGCCCAGCGCCGGCCGCGCCCGATCGACAGGCCGGAGCCCGAGACGGACGCCTGAGAGAGGACAACGACGGCGGCCAAGCGCGGGCGGCCTTCGAGCGAGTTTCCCCTTACCACCAGCCGGGCGGAACGGCGCGCGCCGGGGCGACCTGCGAGCGGCGGGGGGCGTGCGAGCCGGGCGGCCAGGCGAGCCCGGCGTGGAGCGAGCCGCCGCGCGGCAAAAGCGGGCTGTGGAACGGGTCGCTCGCGGCGACGCCCGGCCAGCGCGCCAGAAGCGCGCGGGCTTCGCGCGACCCGTCGCCGGGGAGCGTCAGCGGCGGGGCGGAGAGTTTCAGCACGGCGTCGGGCGATTGCACCACGCGCCGCCCGAAGGCTTGAAGCTTCAGGGCATAGTCCTGCGCGCCGAAGCGATGGGGAAAGAGAAGCGCGTCGAAGCCGCCGAGCGCCAGGAACTCGGCGCGCCGCGTCAGGACGGCGCTCCAAGAGAGGCCCGAGGTCTGGCGCGCGACCGTGAGCGCGTCCCCATAGGCGGGATCGCCCGATGCCACGCCTTCGAAGGCCGGCAGCGAATGGCCGAGGGGCGAGAGGATGCGGCCGGCCTCGGCCACCGCGCCGTCCCCACCAAGAAGAACAGGCGCAACGGCGCCGACATCGGCTTCCGCGATGCGGCTCGTCAGCTCGTCCAGCCAGTCCGCCGCCAGAGGGCGCAGGCGCGCGTCGAGAATGCAGACGAGATCGGCGGGGGCAGCTTCCACCGCCGCGTTGAGC